>DASXPV010000057.1:0-30391 GCA_036493355.1 Rhabdochlamydiaceae bacterium | reverse complement strand
ACGTCGTAAGACGTGCAGTGGGGCGTGGGGGGATTCAGTGCTCTGCACGGCCCCCCGACGAGCACGCGACCTTTTGCAAAGCGAGGTGAAGCGCAAGATGGCAAGCGGGAAACTAGCCGTAAGGACTTGTTTCCGACATGTCAATTGAGGCGCTATCTGAAGTTTTTAATTTTCTCTGCGGAGTAAATTTTTAACCACTGCGTTGCGTAATAGAATCTTTGTCGAGGATGTCCTGCAGGTATTGGCCATACTCGCTGGGGAGCATTACTTGGATTTGTGCGGCAAACTCCTCTTTCGAGATGAATCCCATTTTGTAGGCAATCTCTTCCAGGCTGGCAATGCGTATCCCCTGTCTTTCCTGCATGGTCTTGACATAAACAGATGCCTGATGCAGCGATTCGTGCGTGCCGGTGTCCAGCCAGGCAAATCCGCGGGAGAAGAGCTTTACGTGCAAATCGCCGCGTTCGAGATAAGCGCGATTGACATCGGTAATTTCATATTCCAACCTCTGGGATGGCTTTAGATCACGCGCAATAGAAAGCACATCGCCGTCATAAAAATATAAACCCGTCACAGCGTAATTGGATTGGGGAACCTTTGGCTTTTCCACGATGTCGCGCACTTTCCCCTCGGCGTCGTACTCGATGACGCCATAGCGCTCGGGATCTTTTACCTGATAGCCGAAAATGATGGCGCCTTTCTCCAGGCACGAGCAGGGTTGCAGCAGCTCTGAAAGGTTGTGCCCGTAAAAGATGTTGTCGCCTAAAATTAAGGCCACGGTGTCGTCTTCGAGAAAAGACTCCGCGATGAGAAACGCTTGGGCAATGCCGCAGGGCTTTTCTTGAATGGCATAGGAAATCGACAAACCTAAATGCGAGCCGTCGCGAAACAGCTGGGAAAACCGCGGCAGATCTTCAGGTGTGGAAATGATCATAATCTCGCGAATTCCCGCCATCATCAATACAGAGAGCGGATAATAAATCATGGGCTTATCGTAAACGGGAAGAAGCTGTTTGCAAACCCCCAGCGTGATGGGATGCAGACGCGTCCCCTTGCCGCCTGCCAATACAATCCCTTTCATGGATCTCCTTATCGAAAGATGTGAATTCCGGGCAACTCTCGATATAATTCTATATAATCCATGCCATATCCTACAACAAAGGGATCGCCGATTTTAAACAGAAAATAATCGGGCTCATAGGAAATGTCGCGGGGAATGTCTTTGAAAAGTAAAACAAGAGACTTCACCGTTTTACACCGGCGCTCTTTCAAATCAGAAACGAGGCGCAAGAGCGTATTCCCCGTTTGAAAAACATCATCGACGAGAAGAACATGTTTTCCCTCTACTTGCAGATCCTGGATGCCGCTTATGTGTAAATCGCCGCGCTCAGTGCCTCTTGTTCCGTAGCTGCTGGCGACAACGCACTCTAGCTTAACGGGAAATTCTAACAGCCTCATCAGATCGGCGACGAGGCAAATGGCTCCTTTGAGCACCATGACAAGAGTGACCTCTTGTCCTTTGTATTCCTCATTTAATTGTTTGCTTATCTCAAGCAATTTGCTTTTGATTTCTTCCGCCGAAATCAACACTTCTAAATCGGTTTTCATCGTTCTCTCAAGAAAATCGGATTTTAATGGGTCATGTGCCCATGATAAAACAGTGTTCATGCACAAAAGTGCAACACCGAAGAACCTTTTTATAGTGATTTAAAACAAGATTGAGAAAAATATGCAAGGAGGCTGCGAAAATTTTTTGTCTGGAGCGAGCGACCCTTGTACGAGTACAAGGCGCGAGCGACGCGGGAGATTTTCTCAATATTGTTTTAAATTACTATAACATATTTACCTCGCGTAGGAAAGACTGTTCTACAGATGTAATTGAAAAATGTTTTAAAAGCAATTCTTAGAGAACAGCCAGCGAACGTCTCTTAGTTATGAAACAGGTCTATTGAGAGTAAAGTTGCATCCGTCGAGGATCAGCTGATCAATGTAGCCGATAAAGTACTCATTATTTAAGAAGCGGCTATCCTCAAACATGTAGAGATGGAACGGAATGGTGGAGTGCACCCCTCCGATGTGAAATTCCTTTAGCGCGCGTTTGGCGACAGCGATAGCCTCTGCGCGATCCTTTCCCGACACGATGAGCTTGGCGATCATCGAATCGTAATTGGGCGGAATGCGGTATCCCGAATAGCAGGCGCTGTCTACGCGCACGTGCGGCCCGCCTGGCGGAATATAGTATTCGAGCAGTCCTGGAGAAGGAGCAAAGTTATTGGCGGGATTTTCCGCGTTGATGCGGCACTGGATGACATGGCCGCGGAAGACGACGTCCTTTTGCTTGATCTTGAGCTTCTCTCCCATGGCGATCTTGATCTGCTCACGCACGAGATCAATTCCCGTGAGCTCCTCTGTCACCGTATGCTCCACTTGGATGCGCGTGTTGACTTCCATGAAGTAGAAATTTTTTTGCTCGTCGAGGAGGAATTCCACAGTGCCCGCGGAATGATACTTGGCAGCCTTGACAATTTCTACGGCGGACTCCCCTATTTTTTTGCGCTGCGAAGGGGACAAAATGGGGCTTGGCGCTTCTTCAATTAACTTTTGGCGCCTGCGCTGAATGGTGCAGTCTCTCTCACCCAAATAGAGATAATTACCGTGTTTATCGCCTAAAACCTGCACCTCGATGTGGCGCGGGTTGACGATCATCTTTTCCAAATAGACATCAGGATTGTTGAAATTGATCTCCGCTTCCGTCCTGGCCGCGGCAAACTGTCTTACAAACTCATCGGGATCATGAGCGATGCGGATTCCTTTACCTCCACCGCCCGCAGAAGCCTTGATAAAAATAGGATACCCTAAGCGCTTGGCTTCTTTTAATCCCTCCTTAACATCTTCGACAATACCATCGGATCCGGGGATGACGGGACACTTTACGCTTTTTGCGGTGGCCTTAGCGCGCGCCTTATCGCCTAGCATGGCGATGGTCTCAGCAGAAGGGCCGATAAAATTTACCCCACAGCTAGCGCAAATCGAAGCAAAATTGGCATTCTCACTTAAAAAACCATATCCGGGATGCAGGGCGTCCGCGCCGGTGATCTCGCAAGCGGAGAGAATATTGGCAATCTTTAAATAGGACTTGAGCGCGTGAGCCTCGCCGATGCAAATCGCCTCATCGGCATGCAAGACGTGTAGCGCTTCGGCATCCACCACGGAATACAAAGCAACCGTCTGCAAGCCGAGATCGTGGCATGCGCGGATGATGCGAACGGCAATCTCACCGCGATTGGCAATTAATACTTTTTGCATAACTACTTAACAGACTCTTAGAGGATGCGAAACATTTTTGTTCCAAATTCCACCGGATGGGCATTATCCACGAGGATTTCTTTCAGAATGCCACTCACTCCGGCCTTCACTTCGTTCATGACTTTCATGGCTTCAATAATGCACAAAACGCTGTGTTCCTCAACGCGGTCCCCTACTTTGATAAAAGGAGGATCGTCCGGTGAGGAAGAATTATAAAAAGTGCCCACTAGCGGCGCAGTAACATAGCGCCCTTCCTTTTCTTCGACAGGCGGATTTTCCGTAAGGGATGCGTATTTTTGCTGAGTGGAGGGAGATGATGTGGAATGCCGGCCTTCTGCTTCTTTTAGCGGCGCTGCACTAGGGATGTGGGGAAAGTGCTGATGATAGGCGTAAGGCATAACGGCGGGCGGATGCGCCGGATGTTCATCGTGGCGTTCTAAATGAATTTCGTAGCCAGCCTTTTCCTTGATAATTAACTTCTTTATGCCGCCTCTTCCCATGGCTGCGATGAGTTCTTTGATCTGCTTGAGATCCACAATGCTCTCCTCTAAAAATGGGATTTAAACGCGCTGGATATACTCGCTTGTATGGGTGTCTACTTTGATGATATCTCCGGCTTCCACAAACATAGGGACTTCAATTTTAGCCCCAGTTTCTAAAACAGCGGGCTTGGTTGCATTTGTCAAATGCAAAGTCGATTCCGGTTCGTTGGTCTTTACCACCATCAGCTCTAAAAATTGCGGCAGTTCTACAGAAAAGATTGCATCGCCGTAAAAGATGGCCTTGATCTCAATGCCTTCTTTGAGGTAGTTCACCTTATCGCTAATGATGTGGGCAGGAACGAGAACCTGCTCTAAATTTCCCATATCGAGGAAGAGATAGTCCTTTCCCTCCAGATAGAGAAATTCAAGCCGCCTTTCCGTTAAATTGACATCTTGAATCGCCTGATTGAGCTTAAAGTTTTTTTCGACCACCTCATCGCTGAGTAAATCTTTAAGCTTTGTTTTAATAAAAGGCACCCCTTTTGCCACGGTGACTTTCATACATGACTCTACGCGGTATATTTTACCGTTGATCGAGAGGGTCATGCCTGGAATGAGTTGATTGCTTGTCGTCATAATGTATTCTTAAAAAGCTGAAAAAGTCATTAAATGGGTGACGATATCTTTTAATTCCCTCAGGGCTTTGATCTGATAATCGACGTCTTCTTTTTTTCCAGTGACGTTCAGACCTCTTCCCCACTTTATCTGCACCGTTTTGCACCCGAGTTCTTTAGCCGGCGTCAGATCGAGGGCTATGCGGTCGCCACACACAATCACCTCATGCGGGCCATAATTTAATTTGTCTAAAAGCCCTTGGTAATGTAACTTTTTATTCCTATCCTCAGAAGCTATAATATTACTAAAAAAAGCAGAATCAATACCAGCTTTTTTCAATTTTTCCATCTGCATAGGCAAATTTCCAATTGTCACAAGAGCCAATTCGTGGTCCAAAGCCAACTCCCCGAGCACTTCCACGGCCCCGTCCACGGGAAAAAGCAAAAGATCGGCGGGCATCTCTCCGCACATTTTCCGCCTGCCCGTTTCCACATGCACGTAGTCTCCGTCGAGAATTTCCACGAACTCGGCCAGCGCCTCTCCCCCGCTTCCCGCTGTGCGATTGATCTGCATGAGCTGCTCCAACGCCGCATCAAACGCGGGAACGCTCAAGCCAGAGGCAATCATCGCCTCAAGGGCAGCTTTCAAAGCAAACGGGGTAATGCATCCCGATGTATCCACCAGGGTATCGTCGAGGTCAAAGATGATTAACAATTTTCATCAACTCTTGTGCTAATTTTTTCGAATCGTGCCGGATTAACGAGCGCTTCAGCATATCCTTCTTTGGCGTTTCTTTAGGATCTCCTAAAAGAGCGGCTGCGATGACCCGGTCGTCGACTAAATCGTTTTCCACTAGCTCCCCTTCTTCCGCATAGACTTCAATGAGTTCTTGAGAGGGCTTTTGGTGATTGACGAGGATATAATCAAAAATATCATCGCCGATAAAGCGCGTAATCTCGCTTAAGTAATGACTGACCTTGAAACCCGTCGTCTGTCCTTTTCTATTCATCAAGTTGACGACGAAGGTCTTTTTCGCCTGTGAATTGCATAGGGCCTCGCGCACACCTTCCACCAACAGATTGGGAATTAAAGAAGTGTGCAGTCCTCCAGGGCCGATGATAATAATATCGGCATTCATAATCTCCGCAATCGCATGCGGGTTAGCCTTTGCGTAGGGCTCCAAGTAAATGCTCTTGTACCCTTGGTCTATTTCCTGAGAGAGATAGATTTCTTTTTCCCCTTCCAAGAGCCGCCTGCTGCTTAAAAGCATTTTTAAGCGCACCTGGTGCGTCGTCACCGGGATCACCTTGCCCTTGATGAAGAGAATCTTTCCCATCTCTTCGACAGCTTTTTCAAAGCTGCCAGTCACCTTTTCCAATGCCGAGAGCAGCAGATTGCCAAAACTATGTCCTCCCAAACCGCCGTTTTCAAAGCGATAGCTCATTAAGGAGCGCATCATGTTGGACGAATTCGATAACGCCACCAGGCACTGCCGCACATCTCCCGGAGGAAGAACGCCGAGCTCGTCGCGCAAAATTCCCGTGCTTCCCCCATCATCTGCCATGGAAACTATCGCGCTGATATCGACATCGTAATTTTTCAAGCCTCTCAGCACCGCAAAATTCCCGGTCCCGCCCCCGATGACGACGATTTTTTTCATCTTCTCGCTCCCTTTTTTAAAGCCAAAATCGCCTCTTTCATGTTCGGCGCTTTGTACAGGTAAGTTCCCGAGACGAGGACATTGGCCCCCGCTTCTATGCACTGCTCCGCCGTTTCAGGAATAATTCCTCCGTCGACTTGGATGCTAAAACAATCTTTGCCTATTTTGAGCTTTTCACACACATCACGTGTAAAGCGCACCTTTTCCAGCACCTCGCTCATAAATGCTTGCCCGCCAAATCCCGGATTGACAGTCATGAGTAGCACCAGGTCGCATTTATCTAAATACTTAGGGATAATCGACGCCGACGTCTCCGGACAAAAGGCCAATCCCGCCTGGACATTGCAGCGACGGATAAATTCCAAGGTCTCTTCCACATCCTCCGTCGCCTCGAGGTGAAAGGTGATCCTGTCCGCGCCCGCTTCTACAAAGCGCTCAATGTAGTCATAAGGATTGTAAATCATCAGATGCACGTCTAAATAAAGGTTTGTCGCATGGTTAATCGAGGCGACAGCCCGCGGCCCTAAAGTCAAATTAGGCACAAAATGCCCATCCATCACATCTACATGCAAAGCATCGGCCCCGGCATCCTCTGCGCGCTTTGCCTCATCGGCAAGCCGGCCAAAATCTCCTGATAGTATCGACGGTTCGACTTGAATCAACATTAGCCTCCAGAATGACCTAACAAGAATACTTTTTCCCAATCAAATGTCAATAGCATGCTGCAGCCGTTGTAAAAATTTATTTTGTTTTTCCGTATCTCTTTCGCAGAAAATGTAGCCGAAATAAAAAGATTCGCTGACGGAAAGAGAGACGCTAATCAATTGAGAAGAAGGGAGTTGCCACTCTGCGACGCTATCGATTATCTTTTGTTTCAGGGCGGGATTGCGATAGGAAAAAACCCAAAACAGGGCTTGGCCTTCTTTTTTATTTAAATATTTTTCTTCTTTGCGATCGATGTATTCTAAAAGCAGTGTGAAAAAAGATTTCACCAATTGCGGATCGATCACGCTGCGCTGCTCAACGGGAAAAATCGCATGGAATACGTTTTCCAAAAGCAAGTCTTCTTTTTTGTCCATCGGAGGAAACAGCGCTTTTAACGCCAAAAACTGTTCGTGCTGTTTGGCTATCATACCCCCGTTGTAATCCCTGACCTCGCCGATGGTCTCTTGCAGCTCGTGCAAGACCTCCTGACGCGCTTTAAACAGATCGATGGAATGATCGGGTCGGATGAAGCTCTGAGCAGATATAATTGCGCGAAAAACAGTCGCCTCTTTGGGGTATTTTTTTCGCACGACCCCTACCTTCTTTACGCGATCGGGAATGTACTTTAATCGAGTGGACCTTTGTTCAAAACAGTGCTGGATAGAGGCTTCGGATCCTCTTAGAATGCGCAGGAGGATGATGGTAAAGGAGAGTTCTGTTTGCGTTTGCTCATCAAAAGAAATAATGACCTGAGGCATGTCTTTAATGTAGCGCAGCTGCTGGGAGAGGGTAATGATATTTCGCATCACCTCTTCTTCATTGCGCTGCATGAAAAGAGGGCGCTTTAATTTTTCCACGCTGTCTCTCACCTCGTTTTGCAACTGCGCCTGCAGGTGCTTTATTTCCTCAAGAGAAAAAGCCTCTCCTTCTTCTTTTTCGATTTCCAAATACAAAAGATGAATGTTGTGCTCTTTAAATGAGCGGGTAAAGCAGGACTCTTCCAGTAAACCAATTCCAGAAACTAGGGTTTTCACTGCTTTAAAAAGATGACGCTCTTCGAACATCTCGTTGTCGCTTAAGAAATTTAAACCCGCGAAGATACTTAAAACGTGCTTGATCCCCAAAGGCAGATGCACGTGCGCCTTGACCAGCTTGACGCATACGTGGCGCTGCTGAGGATGGCACTCCGATTGCTCGCGCAGTATTTTATGAAACAGGTAAAAGACGCCTATCATGCGGGTAAGGTGCGCATAGCTGCGCGCCATTTTAAATTCCTCCCGGCACAGCAAAAGCAAGTGCTGCATCTGGCTAAAAATATCGTAGTCAAAATCCGCGGGCCTTCTTTTCAAAAGATAGGCAATGCGCTCTTGAATGAGCGATGTTTTGACATCGGCAGAAAGACCTTTGATCTCTAAAATGCGATTGGCGTGATAGACGGAGGTGAGCCCCAATTTGATTTCCGATTCTAAAATGGGAAAATACTCCAAAGCCCGCTCGCGCTGTGCAAGGGATTCAAAAGAAATGACGACCTCCGAGAGGATAAAAGTCTCAGAGGCGATTTCTGGAAAACTAAAGTCTTCGGCAAAAAAAGAAGAGACGTTAAAATGTCCGCTCGGCACCAGCCATCGGTTCATCATTTCGTGAAAGAACTTGACCGCGTTATAGCGATGGGAAGCAAGTAAAAAAATCGAAATATTCCCGACAGGCTTTTCCCAGGCGCTCCATTTAAAAATCGGAAGCATTTTGCGAAGCTCTTCGAGAAATTCCAACTGATCCTCCTCCGCCTTTTCCCCATAAAAAAAATCGGGAGGAAGTAGGCGCAAAAGGGCGCTGCGGATCGCGCTGCCGTGCAAAAGACTTTGCGGATGCTCGCCTTTAGCATCGAAAACCGTGGCGATTAAGGGAAAATTCTTTGTAAAAGCAGAGGTCATGTATGTAGGCCTTCCTCATATATGCAGCTTGTAAGTCTTTCTCCCCCTTGCATTCCAATGAAAGTGCCCGCATGCACCTGGAGCTTGGGATCGTGAAAAGACAGCACGTGGAGGGGAATCTCATTCTTTGCCGCCAAGGCAATGCAGCGCTCATGCAGGACTTTGCCCCCGTTTTGCGCAATGTGTACTGCCTCCTCGTAAGAAAGTGAAGGATAGCAGACGGCGTCCGCGCACTTTTTCGGGTCCGCGGAATAAATGCCCTCGACATCCTTATAAAATTTGACGCGCGAGGCCTTTAGCGCCACCCCTAGGGCGACCGCCGTAGTATCTGATCCCCCGCGGCCAAGCGTCGTGATCTCCCCTTGCGCGCTTACGCCTTGAAACCCCGCGACTATCGCTACTTTGCCAGACTCTAGCGCTTGCAAAATGCGTTGCGGCTTAACAGTGAGGATCCGCGCATCCGCATGGTCTGCTGTTGTCACGATGCCCGATTGACTTCCCGTAAAACTCATCGCGTCGCGACCTTTGAGGTGCAAGGCCATCGCCAGAAGAGCTATGCTGATCCTCTCACCTACGGAGACCAACATATCCAACTCTCTCAAGGGGGGATGCGGATGCACCTCTTCGGCCATCGCCAGAAGCTGATCTGTAGCGCCTTGCATCGCGCTGACGACGACGACGACCCGTGCCGTTTGTTCCTTTTCGATAATGATTTGCGCAATGCGGCCAAACTGCGCGCTGCTGACGACACTTGCGCCCCCGAATTTCATGATGACGATTTCCTTATCCATAACGGGCACCGCAATTCGTTACTAAAATTTTTAATAACATTTATCTGCCTTAACCCGAAATTCAAAAAAATTTTTCCGGCGAGTTAATTAAACGCAGAATAGGATGCGAATTCTATTAAAAAAAGTCTCTAAATTTCTCAGTATACCAGGGTTGAGAAAATGACGTTGCTTTTATTACTAATCTTTTGATAGCATTTTAGCATTAACTACTAGGCATGGTTAAAAAGACGGTAATTTTTTAGCCATTCCAATGAAATTTCAGGAGAACCCTTTAAATGTCTAAAACAAATCAACACGATTGGAACCAAAGCAATATCATCGACGATGTCGAATTTTATGAACAAGACGCCCATTTATTTAAAAATCTTTTAAATCGTAAAGAAGAAACGGCGGGCGAAGGTTCTGTATCACAGATGAGCGCGGGGCAGATTTTAAAGGGCCGCGTTGTGGAAATCACAAAAGATTTCGTCGTCGTTGATGTGGGTCTCAAATCGGAGGGCTTAGTACCGATTAACGAATTTAGCGATTCCGAAGAGCTGGTACTCGGCAATGTGATTGAGGTGTATCTCGATCAGACAGAGGGAGAAGATGGTCAAATCGTCCTATCTAGGGATAAAGCGCGTCGTCAACGCCAATGGGAATATCTTGTAAACAATTGCGCGGAAGGATCGATTGTCAAAGGAAAGGTCATGCGCAAAGTCAAGGGCGGTCTCATGGTCGACATCGGGATGGAGGCATTCTTGCCCGGATCGCAAATCGATAACAAGCGCATTAAAAACCTGGATGAATTTATCGGTCACACCTATGACTTTAAAATTCTGAAAATTAATACAGAGCGCAAGAATATCGTCGTCTCCCGCCGCGAGCTGCTCGAAGAAGAGCGCATCTCGAAAAAAGCCGAAATGCTCGAGCACATCGTAGAAGGGCAAGCGCGGAAAGGCATCGTTAAAAACATCACCGATTTCGGCGTCTTCCTAGACCTCGACGGCATCGACGGGCTGCTGCACATCACAGATATGACTTGGAAGCGTATTAAGCACCCTTCCGAAATGGTAAACCTGGGTCAGGAAGTCGAAGTCATCATCCTCCACGTTGACAAGGAAAAGGGCCGCGTCGCTTTAGGAATGAAGCAAATGGAGCGCAATCCGTGGGAAGAAATTGAAAAGCGCTATCCGCCCGGAACCCGTGTCCACGGCAAGATTGTCAATCTCGTCCCCTACGGCGCCTTCATCGAAATTGAGCCTGGAATCGAAGGCCTCATCCACGTATCTGAGATGTCATGGGTTAAAAATGTCACCGACCCAAGCGAGGTCGTCAACAAGGGCGACGAGGTAGAGGCGATTGTGCTTTCCGTTCAAAAGGAAGAGGGCAAAATTTCTTTAGGAATGAAGCAAACGGAAAAAAATCCCTGGGACGAAGTGGAGCAAAAATATCCGATTGGCAGCAGCGTGGTCGCCGAGATCCGCAATTTGACCAATTACGGCGCTTTTGTCGAACTCGAACCGGGCATCGATGGGCTCATTCACATTTCTGACCTCAGTTGGATTAAAAAAGTATCCCACCCTTCTGAAGTGCTCAAAAAAGGAGACAAGGTGGAAGCTGTGGTCCTATCTGTTGATAAAGAGAGTAAAAAAATTACTCTCGGCGTCAAACAACTCAGCACAAATCCTTGGGAAACTATTGAAAAGACGATGCCCGTCGGCTCTCTTGTGAAAGGCGTTGTCACTAAAACTACCGCATTTGGCGCCTTTGTCGAACTGCCAAATGGAATTGAAGCCCTCATTCATGTCACGGAATTATCAGATCAACCGTTTGGAAAAGTGGAAGATATTGTCAGCAAAGGACAAGAAGTTACTGCTAAAGTCATTAAATTGGATCCCGAACATAAGAAGATTGCTCTTTCCATCAAAGAATATCTGATCGATGAAAACAAAGTTAACCATGACGATATCGTCATTGGAAAGACTAAAGCGCGCAAAAAGACACGCTCTAAGTCAACAGAGACAAAAGAGCCCTCTGAAGAAGATAATTCAGATAAAAGCTAATCCGCAGGCGTTTTTCCAAATGCGACAAAATAAAGGTTAAGTGATGAATAAAGATCTTGTTGCCATCTTTGAATACCTTGAAAGGGAAAAAGGAATCAAACGCGAAGTGATCATCTCTGCAATAGATGAATCCTTGCGCGCCGCTGCCCGAAAAAGTATAAAAGGATTACTCAACGTATCCATACAAATTAATTCAAAGACTGGAGACATTGAAGTCATCGCTCAAAAAGAGGTCGTCGATAGGGTTACTATCCCTGAAGAGGAAATTTCTCTGGAAGACGCCCGCAAGCTCCATCCGCACTGTGAAATAGGACAATGGATTGACATCATGGTGACCCCGCAGGATTTCGGCCGCATTGCCGCTCAAACGGCAAGGCAAGTCATAGCGCAAAAGCTGCGCAGCGCGGAACGGGATGTGATTTATGAAGAATACCGTCACCGCATTCACGAAATCGTTTCCGGAACGGTAAAGCGCGTTGTGCGCGGGGCGACGCTGATCGTCGACCTTGGCAAAGTCGAAGCCATTCTTTCCGACCGCCTCTATCCTAAAACGGAAAAATATAATGTGGGAGAGCGCGTGCAAGCGCTGCTTTTGGAAGTGCGGGATACGGAAAATGGCGGCGCGGAGGTCATCTTGTCGCGCAGCGATCCTGAATTCGTCGTACAGCTGTTTGCTCAAGAGGTCCCTGAGATCGACGATGGGACGATCACCATCGAACGCATAGCAAGAGAGGCAGGTTATCGCACAAAACTCGCCGTGCGCTCGCATGATGCAAAAGTGGATCCTGTAGGCGCTTGCGTCGGCGTCCGCGGAAACCGCGTAAAAAATATCATTCGAGAACTCAACAATGAAAAAATAGACATCGTCCCCTATTCCGATGATCCCGTACAGCTATTGCACAATGCTTTGGCGCCCATTGAAATTAAAAAGGTCAACGTCAACGACGACCAATCCATGATTACGATTGTCGTTAACGACGAGGATTATCCCGCTGCGTTGGGCAAGCGCGGAATGAATGCGCGATTGAATGGCCATTTGATTGCCGCGGAGCTTAAAGTGCAAAAAATGAGTCAATATCTGGCGATTATGAATCTAGAGCGCGCGCAACTGGCCCTAGTCGATGATCCTACTTTGGACAATCAATTGACCACAGATGACGCCAGTGGACTTATACTCAAGAGCTTGATGGAAGCAGGCTTCGATACGCCCCGTAAACTCCTTAACGCAACACGCGAACAGCTCGCAGCCATTCCTGAAATCAGTTTAGAAATGGCCGACAAGATCTTAGAACAAATTCGTAAAAAGAGGGCATAAAAGGTTTGGCCAAAAATCTGAAGTTAAAAATTAAAAATGCTCAACTTGCTGAAGCACTTAAATTAACCAACCTCAAAAAAACTCCTTCTAGAAAAATAAAAGGAGATGAAGAGGCTCTTAGCAGCGAAGCCGCCACAGCTACGGAAATACCTCCCTCTCCCGTAGAGAAAGCTCTGGGGACAACATTCGATACTCCGCCGCCGCCTATAACGGAGCCGGCCGTTGCCGAAAAAGAGACCCCACCTGAACCTAAGAAAAGCGCTCCCACTCCGGCTGCCCCCGCGGAGACACAAGCCTCTCCTCCAGCACAGCCAAGGGCTGCGCATGAGGCTACGGCTCCTTCCCAGCCGCGCCCTGCTGCTGACACTCAGAGATCCTACACGCCATCGCATCCTTATAATAGGGAGGCTGACAGAAGGCCACCTTACGGCAGTACCGAGAGAAGACCCTACCCTCCTAGAGAAGGCGGAGAAAGAAGGCCTTATCCCCCTAGAGAAGGTGGTGAGAGAAGACCCTATCCTCCCAGAGAAGGCGGTGAGAGGAGACCCTACCCTCCTAGAGAAGACGGAGAAAGAAGGCCTTATCCTCCTCGTGAAGGCGGAGAGAGAAGACCTTATCCTCCCCGTGAAGGTGGAGAAAGAAGGCCTTATCCCCCTAGAGAAGGCGGAGAAAGAAGACCCTATCCTCCCAGAGAAGGCGGTCCCCGACCTTACACACCGCGCTCTGATGGCAGACCTGAATACAGAAGGCCTTATACGCCCCGGCCCGAAGGCCATCCAGAATTCAAGCGCGCCTTTCCTTCTAAAACAGAGGGAGAATTTAAAAGGACGACGCCCTTTAAAGACGGAGGAGCTGTCAAGAGAGCGAGCAAGCCTTTTGCGCGAAAAGAAGAAGAAGAGAAAAAAAGCGTTGGAGAGTATAAAGATTTTCGCGATTATAAATCGCAAAAAAAGCAAACTCAAGGCGAACGCACATTCGATTCACGCGACAGACAGGGATTGCGCGAAGATAAAGATGATCAAATGTGGAGAAAAAAACGCGCGCATAAGGCTCGCGTCACTGTGCATGAAGAGATAATTCGCCCTAAGAATTTAAAGATCCGCCTTCCCATTTCCGTCAAAGATCTCGCAGCCGAAATGAAACTCAAATCCTCGCAGCTCATCACAAATCTCTTTATGAAAGGCCTCGTCCTCACCTTGAACGACTTTCTGGACGATCCGACAACAGTGCAATTATTGGGACACGATTTTGATTGCGAAATTGTCATTGATACGAGCGAAGAAGAGCGCGTCCGCATCACGGATAAAACTATAAAGCAGGAAATCTCGGAGAATCCGACGGAAACGCTTATCATTCGACCTCCTGTCGTTGCGTTTATGGGACACGTAGACCATGGCAAAACAAGTTTGATCGACGCGATCCGCAAGACCAATCAAGCTGCGGCAGAAGCTGGAGCTATCACGCAGCATATCGGCGCCTTTAAATGCCATACTAACGTGGGAGACATCACCATCCTCGACACCCCTGGCCACGAAGCCTTTTCGGCCATGCGCACACGCGGCGCGGATGTGACCGACATCATCGTCCTGGTCATCGCGGGAGACGAGGGCATGCGCACGCAGACTATTGAAGCTATGGAACAAGCGAAAGCCGCGCACGTTCCCATTGTCGTCGCGCTTAACAAGTGCGATAAACCCAATTTTAACGCAGAAACCGTCTACCGTCAGCTTGCAGAGCATGAGCTACTGCCTGAAACCTGGGGAGGACAGACCATTACCGTGAATTGTTCCGCCATCACCGGCGAGGGGATGCAAACACTTGTAGAAATGCTCGCCTTGCAAGCAGAAGTTTTAGAATTGAAGGCCAATCCCAATTCCAGAGCGCGCGGAACGGTCATTGAATCTGAAATGCACAAAGGATTGGGACCTGTTGCCACTGTGCTCGTCCAAAACGGCACTTTGCACATCGGCGATTCCCTTGTGTTTTCGCAAAATTACGCTCGCGTAAAAACCATGCACGACGAAATAGGCCGCGAACTCTCTGATGCGGGGCCTTCCACTCCTGTTAAGATCACAGGGCTTTCTGGGCTTCCCGAGGCAGGCAGTGAATTCATCGTCGTGAAAGATGAAAAAGAAGCGCGCGAGCTTGCGGAAAAGAGAATCGAGGGCAAGCGCTTCCAAATGATGCAGCAGCCCAAGCGCGCTACGACGGAGAGTTTCTTGCAAGAAACTGCTGTGCGAGCAGCGCCTAAAAAAGTTCTTAATTTAATTTTGCGAGCCGATGTACAGGGGTCCGTGGAAGCTCTTAAAAACTCTCTGAGCAAGATCCCCACCGATAAAGTGGAATTAAATATCATCTCCGCAGCTGTTGGAGAGATTTCCGAATCAGATGTTCAACTCGCTCAGACATCAAAATCTACGATTATAGGATTTCATACCCAAATCGAAAGCCATGCCGCGCACCTCATCAAAGAATTGAAAGTAACCGTGAAATTGCACGACATCATTTATCACGCTGTCGACGATGTAAAAGCGATCATGACGACCCTCTTGGATAAAATCGTGCAAGAAAATGAAGTTGGCACGGCGCTGGTCAAAGCGACATTCAAAGCCTCTCAACTCGGCGTCATCGCCGGCTGTATCGTCTCCGATGGCATTATCAAACGCACTTGCCATATCCGCGTCATGCGCGATGGCGAAATGATTTGGAAAGGAGCGATCGCCTCTCTTAAAAAAGTCAAAGAGGATGTGCGCGAGGTCTCCAAAGGATTAGAATGCGGGATTTTATTGCAAAATTTCAATGATGTGAAAGTAGACGACGTTCTTCAGGCTTTCGATATCACTTATCTAAAGCAAGAGTTATAGAATGGTTAAAAATCGCGTAGCGCGTCTCAATTCACTTCTTAAAGAAGTTCTCTCGGAAGTTATTCATCGGGAAGTTAAAAACCCTCACGTCAACCGTTTAGTGAGCGTGGCTTCCGTGGAGATCTCCAATGATCTACAGCACGCTAAGGTCTATATTAGCGTCATCGGTTCGCAAGCTGAAAAAGACTCCACTCTAAAAGCTCTGCAGTCCGCTGCGGGATTCATTGCCATTACAGCCTCAAAAAAAGTCGTCATGCGCTATTTTCCCGCTCTGACTTTCAAACTCGATGATTCTGTCGATAAGCATATGCGCATCGAATCGCTGATCGATCAAATCCATGAAGAAAAAAAATCGCGGCCCATTTCGTCTCAACCACATGATTGCAGGGATTCTTCCGATCAATAAACCGACGGGCAAAACTTCTTTTAGCCTCGTTCACCTTTTGCGCAAACTAACTCATGTGCAAAAGATAGGCCATACTGGAACCTTGGACCCCTTTGCCAGCGGCGTGATGATCCTTCTCATTGGCAAAAAATACACACGCCAATCAGATCAGCTCTTATCCCAGGATAAAGAATACCACGCGACACTGCACTTAGGGATTACGACGGATTCCTATGATATCGATGGCCAGATCGTGCAGCGCTCCTCCCATGTTCCCGCACAAGAGGAAGTTCAGCAGGCCCTGCTGCACTTTCAAGGCACTCTTCTCCAAACACCTCCCATGTATTCTGCTAAGAAAGTCCAAGGCAAGAAACTCTACGAATACGCCCGCAAAGGCATCTCCCTGGAAAGAGAACCAGTGCAAATTACGCTCCGCACCTCCCTGCTTTCCTATAATTATCCGTATTTAAACCTTCATGTACATTGCACTAAAGGAACCTACATTCGCTCTCTTGCCTACGACCTAGGTCTTTTATTGGGCTGCGGAGCGCATTTATCGGCATTGACGCGCATAAGAAATGGGAATTATACTCTCTCAGACTGCTGCGATGGAGCCCGCCTTGCCGATCCCCATTACGCATGGCAGTCCAACTTGATAACTTAAGTCTCTTACGCCATGAAAATATTCACCGATGCTAACATCCCCCACTTTCCTCACGCGGCATGCGGACTTACCATTGGCAACTTCGATGGCGTACACTTAGGACACGTCTATCTCCTCAACCATTTGCGCGCTCTCCTTCCTCCAGGCGCCCCTATAATCGCCTACACGTTTTCCAATCATCCCAGTCACGCGCTTTCCCATCTACCTCCCATCCCCTTAATCTACACAATGGAACACAAGCTCAAGATCCTCCAAGAAAAGGGTGTCGACTACACTCTTTTAACCACCTTTACCAAAGAATTTGCCGAAACTCCTTATGACACTTTTTTGCGTAGGCTTAAAGAAAAAATTCCCTTTACCAAGCTGGTTCTAGGCTTTGGCTCCCGATTCGGCAAAAACAAAGAAGGTACAGAAGAAGCCATGCGCGCACTCTCTAAGCAGCTCGATTTCCATGTTGCGTACCTCCCTAAACTGCAACTAGACGAGCAGCCTTTCTCCTCTGCGCACATCCGCACACTCATCGCCACCGCGCACTTTTCTCAAATCGAGCGCTGCCTGGGCAGGCCCTATTCCGTCTACGCCCCGCTTTTTTGCAAGCAAGAGCATTTCCACATCGCGACCTCTGGGCTCTGCTTGCCTCCTTCCGGCACCTATTCCGTCAGCATTGCCTACGAGAATCAGATCTACCCTGCCAGCGCCCACGTCGACAGGCATTCTGAACAGATACACATCGCATTCCCTACTCCGCTAGCCCTTCCTTCCCCTTGCTTTGTGGAACTTTTTTTTGACTTTTAGGGTAGCTAGAATAAATAATTTATTGTATTTTTTTACTTTTATTTTTTCATTGAACGAAATTAAACAATTTAATAAACTATTTGAACAAATCAAAAATGGAGATTAATAAAATGTCAATTAGTCCATGAACCTATCCCGATAATCTCCCGATCCAAAATCTAATGATCCCGAACATCAGAAATCCTTCCCAAAATTTAGTTTTTCGTTCCCATCTGACAACAAGTCTTCGGAACTTTCTTTGCATCCATGCAATCGCTCGTTCCACCTGCCAACGTTTTTTCTAAGGAGACCAGTTTTACATTGAAAATGTACCGCAATATAAAGAAAAACATTTTTGTGGAGATGCACCGGGATTTAATGCGATATGCTCTGTTCCTGGTTCCAATCCTCGATTCCTAGCTATGGGTCCATCTTCTCAAGGCGTGACTGTTGCACAGCTAAAGAAACATCTGATTGCAGACTATAACGAACCACCCTGTTCTTTAGAAATTTTTTCTCAAACAACACTCACTGCGATTTTTAAAAATGATTCACAAAGATCTTTAGTGAGCCGCGGCAAGCTATTGGCATCATCTACCATCAGCGACAAAGATTTTAAAAAACGCGGCGGAGGTAAGACCACGCTTATATGCGAGCTGGATGCATCGAAGATCGCTATGCTTGCCAATAGTTCCCTTAAAGTGACCCGTAAAAATCTCGCAAACTTCAAGGTAACAAAGGGAAAGCGCGAAAATTTATAGACAGTCCGTAAAATATTTTTTACTGGATGGGAATGCTTGCATAGAGAGCGGCAATAGGATATGATTTTTGGGTTTGCGGGGTGGAATTATGGCAGATCTGTCGTGTGGTATCGTGGGCCTTCCCAATGTCGGAAAATCAACTCTCTTTAATGCGCTTACCAAAAAGGCCGCCGCTGCAGCCAATTACCCCTTTTGCACCATCGATCCCAACGTCGGGATCGTGCCCGTTCCCGATCCGAGATTAGAGATCTTGTCCGAGCTCTTTAAGAGCCAAAAAATCATACCCGCGACCATCACCTTTGTAGACATCGCGGGCCTTGTGAAAGGAGCCTCAGAGGGCGAAGGCCTAGGCAATCAATTCCTCGCCAATATCCGCGAAACACATGCAATCATCCACGTCGTGCGCTGCTTTGCTGAGGGCGATGTCATCCACGTCGCGGGCAAAGTGGATCCCCTTTCCGATATCGAAGTGATCAACTTAGAACTCATCCTGTCCGATTTACAAATGGTGGAAAATATCATTGGAAAACTGGAAAAGCAGGCGCGAGGAAAAAAAGAGCTCGTCGTCGTTTTAGAAACGCTGAAAAAGGCCTCCCAACACCTCAATGCCAATAAATCCCTGCGCAGCCTCGTTCTTACCGAAGAAGAGCAGGAGCATCTCAACGCCTATCCTTTTTTGACCAACAAGAAAGTCGTCTATGCAGCCAATGTAGGAGAAAAAGACCTCCCCTCTATGGAAAACGAATACGTGCAGCAGGTGCGCGAATATGCCGCAAAAGAAGGCAATACCGTCATCCCTATCTGCGCTAAGCTCGAAGAAGAGATTGCGCAGCTCGATGATCAAGAGGCGTTGGCCTTCTTGCAATCTCTGGGCGTGCAAGAGACAGGTCTCAATCGCTTGATTAAAGAAGCCTTCCACACTTTGGGCCTGATCACGTACCTTACAGCAGGAGAGATGGAAGCGCGCGCCTGGACAATTCCCAAAGGAACAAAAGCACCCGAGGCCGCTGGGAAAATCCACACTGACTTGCAGAAGGGATTTATCCGCGCAGAAGTTATAGCGTTTGACGATATCGTGGCACATAAAGGGCGAGTGGGGGCTCGCGAGGCTGGAAAATCGCGTTCGGAGGGAAAGGACTACATCGTTCGCGACGGCGATGTGATTCTCTTTTTTCACAACTAATAGTTTATGGACGAATTATTTATCACATGTGCAGAGCACATCGAGCCGCTTTTATGCGAGGAGCTAGCTGAGCTGAGAGTTCAGGGAATACGCCCTGGCTTTAGAGGCGTTTACGCGGAAAAAACGCTCGATACTGTTTATGTCGTTAATTATTTAAGCCGCTTGGCCACCCGTGTGTTGTGGCCTCTTGCGCAGTTTCACTGCGAAGACCGCGATATGCTTTACGCCCACGCAAAAAAAATTCCCTGGCTGCACTATTTAAACGAGAATAAAACGTTTGCCATCGATGCCAATGTCTCGCACCCCCGCTTGCGGCACAGTTTATTTGCAGCCCAAGTCGTCAAAGACGCCATTTGCGATGCCATTCGCGATGCTAGAGGAGAGCGCCCTTCTGTAGATGTAAAACAGCCCGACGTGCAGCTGCACCTGTTCATCCACAACAAACAGGCCGTCATCAGCCTGGACACATCGGGCGCACCTCTTTATAAAAGAGGATGGAAGATCAAAAGAGGAGAAGCGAGCCTTCCGGAAACCCTCGCAGCCGCACTGCTGAGGCGCTCGGGTTATAGCGCGGAGCAGATTTTATGCGACCCTTTTTGCGGCACGGGCACGCTGCTCATCGAAGCCGCCTATATAGCCTCGCGCACGCCGCCTGGATTTTTGCGCAAGAATTGGGGGTTTTTTCACATGCCAGAGCACAATGCGCAAAAATGGGAGAATTTTAAAAACGTCTTCGATCAAAAGAGAATTCCCTTAGCTTCTCAAAGCATCCTCGGCGCAGATAAAGATCTTGCCGAGCTTAGTTTGTGCAAAGCTTATGTCGCCAAATTAGGATATGACATCGCGTTGACGCACAAAGAAGTTTTTTCCTACCGGCCCGTCCGCCAGCCGACGTGCATTGTGACAGATCCTCCCTTTGGAAAACGGTTGCAGAGCACAAAGCAGGTCTACGAGGAATTCGGCCTCTTTTTGCGCGCGCACTGCACTCCACAATCGCGCGTCTTTGTAATGGCGCCGAGCGAGGAAACAGTACAGCCCATTGGGTTGCCCATCGTCTCGCAGACTCCTTTGCAGCACGGGGGCATGCAGATGTTTTTATATGAATTAAGCATTCCTTCTTGAACGCATCGCGTGTATACATTATTTCAGGACTCTTAAAGAGCAGATCGATCCATGGCTGAAAAAACAGAACAGGCGACCCCGAAGAAGTTGCGCGACGCGCGCAAAAAGGGGCAAGTCGCTAAATCCCAGGATTTCCCTTCTGCCTTTACATTCATCGTCTCCATTGCCACTGTGCTGATCGCCGCAGGTTATCTCTACGAAAATCTCGGGGGTTTTATGGTTGCCATGTTCAAGCTGATCAGCGGCAATCCCGACCTGCAAAATCGCGCGGGAGGCCTGATCAATCAGGCCATAACGATCATTTTCAACGCGAGTCTACCCATAGTCCTCGTGACGACGCTAGTGGGCTTATTGATCAACTTTATCATCGTCGGTCCCATGTTTTCCATTGAAGCCATGAAGCCCGACATTAAGCGCCTTAATCCCGTAACTAATATAAAAAATCTTTTCAAATTTAAAACGCTTTTTGAACTGCTTAAATCCATTTTTAAAATTGCCGGCGCGCTTATTCTTATTTATTCCGTCGTTTGGTATAGTCTGCCTGAAATTATTTCGACGGCGGGCCTCTCCGTTTTGGGAAGCGCCGAAATTTTCGTCGACTTTTTGATTAAAGTCATTATTCGCGTAGGCATTTTTTTTCTCGCCATTGCTATCTTCGACCTGATTTTCCAAAAAAGGACGTTCTCTAAAGAAATGATGATGGAAAAATTCGAGGTAAAGCAGGAATTCAAGGATACGGAAGGCGATCCTCACATGAAAAGCAAGCGACGCCAGACGGCCCAGGAAATCGCCTATCAGGAAGGCGTGCAGTCCGTAAAACGCGCCAAAGCCGTTATCACCAATCCCGTCCACATTGCGGTCGCCCTGGAATACAATGCGGAAACCGAGCCCGCCCCTCGCATTGTGACTATGGGAAAAGATCTCATTGCAGATACCATTATCCGATTAGCCCAGGAATATGGTATACCTATTATGCGCAACGTCAATTTAGCACAGACTCTTTTTGAAAAAGGGAAAATCAGCGAGTATGTACCTGAGGAGACGTATCAAGCGATCGCGGAGATCCTACGCTGGCTGGAAGGCATCGAAAAACTGGAGACAACAGGCTTGGAGCTTTTTAAATGAAAGACTTTACAAAAAACTTTTCCCGCTTGCTAGGAGGAGATAAAGCTTTAGGTTTTATCAACAGATCCAGCGATATCATTTTGGCGCTGTTCATGGTCATCTTGATCATGATGATCATCATCCCTATACCACCCCCTGTGATCGACGGACTCATCACCATCAATATGACCGTTTCCATTACTCTCTTGATGGTTGCGCTCTACATCCCCAAAGCAGTG
Organism: Rhabdochlamydiaceae bacterium; assembly: GCA_036493355.1. Classification (GTDB taxonomy): domain Bacteria; phylum Chlamydiota; class Chlamydiia; order Chlamydiales; family Rhabdochlamydiaceae; genus JABDFI01. The sequence continues at coordinate 8,445 of DASXPV010000057.1, read as the reverse complement.
CAGCTCTCTATGTTCCCCTCGCTCTTGCTGATTACCACGCTCTTTCGCCTGGGGATTGAGATTTCTGCCACCCGTCAAATTCTGCTGCATGCCAATGCGGGACATATCATTTACGCGTTCGGTGGATACGTCGTGGGAGGAAACTTCGTCGTCGGCGGCATTGTCTTCTTAATCATCACCATCGTCCAATTCATCGTAGTCACAAAAGGCGCCGAAAGGGTCGCCGAGGTCGCCGCCCGCTTTACCTTGGATGCGATGCCGGGTAAACAGATGAGTATCGATGCCGACATGCGCAGCGGCGTTATCGATGCCAATCAAGCCCGGGACCTACGCCTGGCCCTCACCAAAGAAAGCCAGCTGTACGGCGCGATGGACGGTGCAATGAAATTCGTCAAGGGAGACGTCATCGCCGGTATCGTGATCGCACTCATCAACATCATCGGGGGCTTGATTATCGGGGTTGCGATGCACAAAATGACAGCCCTTCAAGCGGCAAAGACCTACACCCTGCTCTCCATCGGCGGTGGCCTCGTCACGCAGATACCTTCTCTGCTCATTTCCTTAACGGCCGGTATCGTCACAACGCGCGTCTCCTCCGAAAGAAAAGATGCCCACTTAGGACAGGAGATCTCCTCTCAGCTGCTCGGCCAGCCTAAAGCGCTTATGATCGCCGGCGCCGTTATGATACTGATGGGCTTTGTTCCGGGCTTTCCCTTTTTGTTCTTTGGAACACTCGGCGCCATCGTGGAAGCCGGTGGCATCATCGTTTGGCATAATGCGAAAAAGACAGCTGCGAAGGCAACTGCTGGCATCCGAGGTGCAAAAGTAGAAACAGACATCGAGGGCCATTCCGTCATTCGCGGAGGTGTGGACGAATATGCTTTGACCCTTCCCGTCATTCTCGAAGTGGGAAAGAGCCTATCGACCTCTATCCGCAAAGATAAACAGGGGAATACCTTCATCGAAGAGATGATCCCCAAAATGCGCCACGCGCTCTATCAAGATCTCGGAGTCCGCTTTCCGGGTGTACACGTGCGCACCGATTCACCCATCCTCGAATCGGACGAATACTCCATCTTTCTCAACGAAGTCCCCATCATCAGGGGAAAAATTATTGAAAATGCTCTTTTAACAACGGAAAACGCGGAAACGCTGCGCCGCTATAATATTCCTTTCACGACCACGAAGAATAATATCGGCCAACCCTCTGTCTGGGTGGATAATAAATATTTGGATATCATGCAAAAAGCGGGAATTAAATTCTGGAAGCCGCTGGATGTGATGATCCTGCACCTTTCCTATTTTTATAGACAGCACGCGGCCGATTTCATCGGCATCCAGGAGATCCGCGGCATTTTAGAATTCCTCGAGAAATCCTTTCCCGATCTCGTCAAAGAGGTCACCCGCTTGGTTCCCTTGCAAAAACTGACGGAGATCTTTAAACGCCTCGTGCAAGAGCAGATTTCCATTAAGGATTTGCGCACGATTCTCGAAGCCCTTGCCGAGTGGGCCCAAACCGAAAAAGATACCGTTCTTCTTACGGAATACGTCCGCTCTTCGCTGAAGCGCTACATCAGCTATAAATATTCTCAAGGACAATCGATCCTCTCTGTTTATTTGCTGGATCCTGAAATCGAAGACATGGTGCGAGGAGCCATCAAACAGACATCGGCCGGATCCTATCTCGCCCTTGACCCCGATTCGGTACAGCTGATACTGCATGCTATGCGCAGCACGATTGCCCCCACCCCTGTCGGTGGACAACCTCCCGTGCTTCTCACCGCAATGGACGTGCGACGCTTTGTCCGCAAACTCATCGAAGGAGAATATCCGGATCTCGCGGTTCTCTCTTACCAAGAAATCGTTTCCGAAATCCGCGTCCAGCCTCTAGGTCGGGTGCAATTATCCTAGGATTATACTCGACGGCAAGGCGCGAGTGAATTTTTGCGAATGGTATAATTTTGACGATCGCAAATAGCATTGTATTGCTTAATACTATGCTATTTGCGATCGTCAAAATTAGGCAGCTTTTACGCAGCTGAAATGCGAAGTTATTTTTCATAATTGGTATAAGTTAAGTCATGGCCGAAGAAATCAATGCGCCGCGCATCCAGCCCCCGCAGCTTCAAACTCAGCAGCTGGTGGTTAAAGCCGCCGCTCTGGAAGGAATCGTGCAAGAAGAGTGCGACGAGAGCTTCCAAGAGTGGATCGATCAAGGCGCTTTCAATCCCACCCTCATTGCCCGCCGTTTCGAACAATTGGAATTAAAAAGACGCAGCACGCGAAAGGAAGAGGCCGAAAAAACCGAAAAAGGCGAGGATGAGAAGGTCCTTCAAGTCAGCCGCCTCGAAGAGATCTCCGAACAGTACCAGAGAAAAAATCCCGAGCTGCACACCCGCTCTCTGCTTCTTTTGCGCTCGCGCATCAACCAGCAAGACAAAAAAGAAGACATCTTGCGCAAAGTGCTGGAAATGTACCCCGACTATTCGCTTGCGGACGAGGCCATCGATTTCCTTTTGGAAACAAGCCACGGCGAGCTGGCAACACAGGTGCGTCTTGCCAAAGAGCTGCTCAACGAGCAATATGGACGAGAAGTGCGCGCCGGCCGCAACATCGCAGAGCAAGCGCGCGAATTCTCTTCAAAGGGCCTTGGAAATCCCACCGGATTGCGCGATATCTATCGCGAGTATACGGGAAATCCTCGAGACTCCAATACACTATTCAATGAACTTTCCGCCCAATTCGACTATCAAAAAATGGTCACGCTCATCGACTTTCTTTTGCACTCTTTAGGCGGCGACCTCAAGTCCAAAGGCCCTTCCATCGACCATGCGGAATTGCATCGGCTCCTCACTGAAACAAGAAAGCTGCAATCGATTTTGGGCATTTACCGCTTTTTTAAATCCCGCATGAAACTCATTGCCGCGGCTTTCGCGCGCAACGGCCTATCCCTCTCCTCCATGATTACTTTCGAGTTTTTGTCCAAGCTCTTCATGAAATTTTTACAGGAGCGCTACCCTTCCTCCGAAAAACTCATACAGCTCGCTGAACAACTCGGTTACGAAGAAGAGTGGATCGCGCACATTATTATCTTAACGCAACTGCGCGATGGAGTAAGAGGAGTTGCTCCCAAACTGTTTAAATCGGAACAGCATCGCCACGACATCCTCAAATCCTACATGGACGCCATTGAAGAACTGGACGAGCGCATCGAAGAAGAGGAGGAAGGGGAAGAGGAAGAAAAAGAAGAAGATAAAGACAAAAAAGACGAGAAGAAATGATCGATAAATTCCAAGAATTGCTTAACGCACTAGGCCAGCAGCTGGGCGTATCGCTGCATCCCGACAAAAGAGGCGCGTGCAAACTCAATATCCGCAATCAGATCCACGTTCAACTAGAGTATGAGCCTTCGCACGACAGAATTCTTATGGCCTCCTTTATTTGCGATGTCCCACCGGGAAAGCTGCGCGAAAATATCTTTCGCGACACTCTTAAAGCCAATCATCCCTTCTGCGAATTAGGCTCATTTGGATATTCCGAGCGCAACAATAAGCTCTCTTTATTTTTCTATATTCCAATGGCTAGTCTTACCGGCGAGAAACTTACTACCCTTCTCTCCGCTTTCATTGAAAAGTCCAATGCTTGGAGGCAGGCCGCTCAGATGGGGCAAACGACAAACCTGGTCACCACATCCAGTCGCACCGAAGCCAAGCCCTTTGGCTTAAAAAGTTAATTCAGAGAATGCCTCTTAATACCAGCTGTAATTTATCCGGCACTCCATAATTGCCAATAAGCAACACGATATCGCGTGGAAAATAACTTTCAAGCCCTTCGTTAATATATTTCCTTCTACTTTCCTCGCATTGCAAAATAACGTGATTGATTTCCGACAAAAAAACCTTACTACCATCCAAATGAAAAACATAATCACCTATGCTTTTGTTTTTAGAGGCAGAAAAACTAATCAGATATGCATGATTAAAATGTGAATACACACCGCTAATAGCAATAGAATTTTTTGTCAGACGAGAAACTTTTCTACATTCCCAAACACAAACTTGCGTATGCTTATCTAATCCCACGTGCATATGAAACGAGGTATTCTTCATCAGTTGCAAAGCACTGAACAAATAATCGACCTTGTCACTTAATCGCATTCGACTTAAATCTAAAATCTGCTCCTTAGGACTTGCGCAAAAATTCTGCTTAATAACTGCTGAAAGCGCAGACATAATGATTAATTTTCCTGATATTTGATGAGTTCCCGCAATATTTCTCGTGCTCGTGACGCATCTTTGCGCCCATGGAACATGTAGTAATTGATCTCTTTTATATCCTGGTATCCCCAGCCGATAGGTTTATTTTTTACATACTGCTCATACGTTTCAAAGTAAGGATCGCAAATGGGCAAGTAGTCTTTAACGCCATATTTCCAAAGCAAAACGTTTAATATCGTTTCATCTTTACAAATGGCTTGCTCGTCGTATTGAAGGCAATAGGAATGCCATTCTTTGAGTAGCGGCATGCATTCTTGAGTAAACAAAATGACGCAATCGTGCACATAAGGCATGGTTTTTTTGTCGACGTTCAAGAACTGCATGATATTTCTTTGATTGTCGGGGTCCTCAGGATGTATGGGAACTAGGGGAAATCGAGATATTTTTTTGCATAAGGTAAAAAGAGTATCCACTCCTTGATTCACAATTAAATCGGCATCAACCCAGATCCCTTGACGCAATCCAGACTCAATCATACTGCGACTTTTCTGCGCAAACGCATCCTCTTCGACGTCGTATAATCTTCTTTTAATCAGCCTAGGGTACTTTTCCACAGATAGCGGGATATCCGCACCCAAGCCATAGGCGATGACCGGACGCGTGGAAAAGATGTGAACACTTTCCACAAGCGTTTCCAAAATACCAAAGTAATTGGGCGTGGCCAGTGTGACAAAGCCCTCTTCAATTACCTCTTGTTCGGCATGAACACTGCTAAAACAACACAGCAGCGACAGTAAAAAAATCCACATGTGTCCACCATTTTTTTTGCAAAAAAAATAATTAAACTTCTTCTTATTTTACAATCAAAAAAAACTATACAATCCCTATATATAGTTCTATGGACGACTTGAAAGAACAGCTGCTCTCCTCCTCCTCAGCGCATTTGTGGAAGCGCATTGGCATTCATCCTCATCATGGAATATGCGTTTTCCTCCCCTCTTTGCATAGCGCCAAAAGCTCAGGGATTGGAGAGTTTTATGATCTTTTACCCCTAATTGAGTGGTGCCATCAGTTGAAGATGGATGTGATTCAGTTGCCACCTTTGAATAACGCAGATCACGATCCGAGCCCTTATAATCCCATGTCCGCCTGTGGAATGAATTTCCTGCTCCTCTCCTTGCATGCACTCCCTTTTATGGAAGATCTTCCCGAACTGAGAAAACGGCTCGCCAATTTAGCCCATCTCAACCAGCCGCTGCGCGTGGCCTATGATGATGTGCTCGTGCATAAGACGAGCTGGCTTCAAGCCTATTTCGATGCGGTGGGCAAGACCTTAATGCGCGAAAAAGATTTTCTCCGCTTTGTTCAGGCCAATAGCTGGGTGGAATATTTTGCGATCTTCCGCGCTCTTAAAGACCACTTGGGCAATACGCCTTATCTCAGCTGGCCCGAGGATCTCAAATCTCCTTCGCAAGAGACGTATCAGCATTTGTTGCGGACAAATGCGGCGAAAGTCGCCTTCTACACCACCATGCAATACCTTTGCTACCTTCAACTCAAAAAAGTCAAAGAGTACGCGCAAAGCAAAGGGGTTCTCCTTAAAGGGGATATTCCCATCCTTGTAGGATGCGAAAGCGCCGAAGCGTGGCACTATCCTCAGTATTTCGAAACACAACTCATCGCGGGCTCCCCTCCTGACATGTATTACTCCGAAGGACAGTACTGGGGATTCCCCATTTTTCGCTGGGATGCTTTGCGGCAAGATGATTTCTCCTGGTGGAAAACGCGCTTAAAGTACGCCTCTGAATTTTTCGATCTCTTCCGCATCGATCACGTCATCGGGTTTTTTCGCATTTGGGCCATTACTCCCCATACATCGCCAAAAAGCGGGCGTTATATTCCTGCAAAAAAGGAGCAGTGGGAAAAACAAGGAAGAGAGCTATTGCACATGATGATCAATTTTTCGGGAGGGATGATGCCTATCGCTGAAGATTTAGGCACGGTTCCCGATATTCTCCCCGTCGTCTTGCGCGAAATGGGCATCTGCGGAACCAAAGTCATCCGTTGGCAGCGCTACTACCAGGAAGACAAACACTTCATTCCTTTTGCCTATTACGATCCCTTGAGCATGACCTGCGTCTCTACGCATGATTCGGAAACTCTTGCGCAGTGGTGGACGCTCTGCCCCGAAGAGGCCAAGCCCTTCGCCCAGTTCAAACAATGGGACTACACCCCCGAATTGAAAACCGAGCAGCGCTATGAAATGCTCTGGGACGCACACCATACTCCCAGCTTATTCCATATCAATCTTTTGCAAGAATACCTCGCTCTCTTTCCGGAATTGGTATGGCCCCAGCTCGATACGGAGCGCATCAACCGTCCTGGCACGGTTTCACCTGAGAATTGGACTTACCGCTATCGTCCTTCCGTTGAAGAACTGGTAGCGCATGACGGGCTTTTCGATGCGATGCAAAAAATTGTTTCATCTACATCCTTGCTCCTTTAATTCAAAAAAAATTATTCTTGCTGTAGCTATGTTTACATTTCTCTGTACTATTTTACTGCTTGCGGCCAAATCCCCGCCTCCAAGGGAAATATCCCCGCTTAAGTCGCTTTATAATACCTTAGACCCTCTCTCTGTATCTGAACACTTGGCCTTTTACGAGCTCTATTCCGATACCCCGGAAGGGCATGAATCCCTTAAAGTGGCCTGGCAGCTGCTAAGCAAAGGCGCGATTTCTTGCAAAGGGGAAAATACCAGCCTTCCTCAGATCGATATTCAAAACGTGATATCCCTCATCACAAGACAACAAGACTCTGCTCAGATAAAACTGACCTCCCAGCAGCTGGCGCTGATCGAAAGCGTCTCCTGCCGCCTTTTCAATCGCTCACTTAAAGGCCATGCCTTGTGGAACAAAGAAGAAATCCTGGCGCTAAAATCCGAAGAAATCGACCTTTCGCGAAGCCTACTCGTCTTTCAATGGGAAGACAGCCCCACGATGCGAGAGGAAATCGCGCACTACGAAGCCCTGATCGATATCATGGCCCTGCAGATTGCGGCGCGCCTTCCCTTCGATCCTACAGAAGAGGGTAAGATCTCAGCGATTAATGACTTCATCTTTTATGAAATGGGCTTTCGCTTCCCTCCTCACTCCCTCTACGCTAAAGATATCGATCTCTACACCTTTCTCCCCTCCGTCCTCGACAATCGCCAAGGGGTATGCTTGGGCGTTTCCATCCTTTATCTCTGCATTGCGCAGCGCCTCGGGCTGCCCTTAGAGATTATCACTCCTCCTGGCCACATTTACCTGCGCTACCCAAGCGACAAGGGATTAATCAATATTGAAACTACCGCGCGCGGCATCAATCCTCCCTCTGAAATCTATCTCGGCATCAATACGCGCCAGCTGCAACAGCGCACTATCAAGGAAGTCATTGGCTTGGCATTTATGAACCAAGCCGCAGTATGTTGGGAGAAACAGGAGTTTCACACCATGGCCCGCTTGTATGAAAAGGCTCAGCTCTTTCTTCCCAACGATCCCCTCCTTAAAATGTTTCTGGGATACAACTACCTTCTCATCGAGAAAACCAAAGAGGGTAAAAAGTTGCTCAAGGAGATTTCCACCCTCACTTTCGATGAAGCCGTATCGCGCGAGACCATACCCGAAGACTATCTCAATGGCCTTGTAAACGCAGAGGGAATTAAAACCATCTTTCTGCCCGTCGATGAGACGCGAGAGTCCATCCTCAAAAAGCAACAAGAGCTAATCGCGCTCTTAAAACGCTTTCCGCGTTTTCGAGCAGGCCTTTTGCATCTGGCCACAACTTTCTTACAGCTTGGCCGCGGCAATGAGGCCAAGGAAGCGCTCGAAAAGTATCACAAAATCGATCCCGACAATTCCATTGTGGAATACTATCTGGCCATCTTAAGCCTGGAGAGGCTCGACTTCAACCGCGCCTGGTCCTATTTAAAGAAAACGGAGAGAATTGTCGGCGCACGCGATCATCATCCCAAAGCCCTCGATGCCGTTCGCGCGCACTTGCGCCGCCAATGCCCTGATATTTAGTCAAATAAATCAGAGTTTTATTATTAGACTTCTTTCGAAACTCATCGGGCTAGCTCCAAGTTATAAATTCCGGCGATTAGGTTGAAGCGAAGCGCAAACCTTTTCCGCCTATTGCGGTAGCGATCGGCAATGATCTTAAACCGCTTCAGGCTTCCGATAAC
>DASXPV010000056.1:0-49943 GCA_036493355.1 Rhabdochlamydiaceae bacterium | reverse complement strand
TTCGAAGCGAGGTGAGGCTCAAGAAGGCAAGCGGGAAACTAGCCGCAGGACTTGTTTCCGACATGTCTATGGTCGACCCAATGCTTACTTAATATACACTCCAAAATTTAATTTCGAAAGAAGTCTAATATTGTTTTAAATCACTATACAAGATTCTCGACGAAGCCAAGGTAGTTCACCTTGGCGAGGAGAGAAGCGCAGTAGATCGTGCGTTGCAGCCAGCTTCTCAGGCAATAAGCTATGAAAACACCCTTAATTCAAATCCTCTTCCTGTGACTACGTGAATGTGCTTGGAAAACATTGACGTGATTCGACTAAGAGGATAGAGGGAGAGTGGGGTTATTAAAAGCTGAGGGTGGCGCCAATATAAAAGCCATGAATAAAGACAAAGCCGTCAGTATACACTTCTTTTCCAGCGCCGCCGCCTGTGTCGCGCTCGACTTGTTCGGGGGCCAGGGCTACTCCGGATAATACGATGAACTCATAACCCGCATGCAGGTTCAAGGGCTCCTTGAATTGATAGCCCGCTTGGGCAATCAGATCTGCAAACAGGCCTCGCTGCCATTTTTGCCTCTCATAGCGGCGCAGCGTGAGCGTGTTGTTCAAGTCGCGCAAGAGATTGCGCTGTTTGGCCCTATTGGCCGTTGCTCCCACCTTAGCCGTAAAATCCCAACTGATGCGAGAGGTAGGGGTCATCTCGAGATTGAGTCCCATTTGTACGCCAAAGACATCGTTTTCGGTATGAATGGAATAATCGCTCTTATCGGGGGGTTTGAGAAAAGTGAGTTTAAACGCCTCGTTCAAATGAAAGTAGCGAAGGCCCACCGTCCCTGAAAGAGAGAAATAATCGACATGCCTTGGAGAAAAATGATGCCAATAATTGAGTTCAATATCCCAAAAGCGGCTGTCATATTTGGCATGCGCTTCATCCGCCTGAAAATAATCAAAAGCATAGCTCGAGTTATTAAAAGGAAAAAACAAACTATTCTTATCACTCGCCCTGAGATGGGCATCCCAAGGCTGCACCCATAAAAAAATGGCCTCAAAACTATTTTTAACATTCTCTGAATAGAGCAATCCGACGCGGAAACCGGGATCAAAATGAAAGTGCTTAACAAGACCTTCTGTGCTAATCACAGTAAAATTATTACAATCGTCGTCGCACTTTCTCAATTTATTTTGATCTTTTACGAGAGGTTTGTCATGGATTTCCGAGCGGCGCATAAAAACAGCATCGGCCATAATATTCCAATGGTGTTCAATAAATTCCGCATGGGCAAAGCAACCGCAACTCAGAAAGCATAGAGAAAAAAGAGGGGGTAAGTGCTTGAGCTTCAGTCTATTTGCCATAGTATTAAAATTTATAGATTCAATGTAAAAAAAACAGCTTAAGGAAGACGTGATTACTATACAAGAAATTTTGACTTTACCAACATACTAAAAATTTTGTTTCCTTAAAATTTTTTCTAATTAACTATTAATATGTAAACTTGTTTATTTAGTTGAATTGTTTTTATTTTTTTATTAAAATAATTAAGGCAAGCGTGGACTTATTTAGGGATAAATAATTATGACAACACTTTTTCCGAGTTCTTCAAGTGGAGATTTTTTTCCACAGCAATCTTCTACATTTATCCCTCCTCCTCATTCAATATTAGGACCGCAACATCATCCAGCAGTAGGGGCTGCCCTAAACTTGTTGGCCCAAATACACAATCCACCTCCTTCTCAAGCAGAAGTAACTCCACATGGACTTACGGAAAGTAGTGGAAGTAATTTAGCACAAGGCGTAGTAAAAGCTCTCCAACCCACACTGCACACTTTGGCAAAGGGGGACAACCTCCTTCAACTTAACACTTCGCTCAACCACCTGATCGCACTGCAAAAAAAAATTAACAACAAGCTTATTGACCCGAGTACGAGTGCGGAAATTCAGCGCCATGCCACCCTTTCCGCAGCTGCAATGACGCTAGTGGCTCAAGGAATAGAAGATTTAAACGTGCTCATCGCAGAGCAGGATCAAAATGCATATTTAAAAGCCACATCCTTGAATCACATTGCCCGGGATCCAGAAAACCTGCGCACTGCGGATCTTTATCCACAAGCCCTCTTTTTCGATGCTTTAGCCCGCACGCAAGAAACTCGCTATACAAAAGCGATAAGAGGAGCCGTGGCGCCAGCTGCTACGGCGGTATTCGATAACGTACTTCGCCCCACCTTTGACCAGATTGATCAAACCGTCGCCCCTATTCTACGGCGCGTCGATGGATTACAAGAACAACTGCTAAAAGAGTCGCCTCGGCACTTGCAGAAGCTAAAGAGTGCGCTAGAGCGCCTATCCTCTCTTGCTGCAAATCCTTCAGGAAATGCAGAGCAGATTGCCTCCTATGCCCGCAAAGCGCGACGTTCAAGCCTAAAACTGCAACAAATCAGCAATCTTCTTGTAAGAGAATTTCCTTCTGAACAGGAAAGAGGCCGTTTGCAACAATGGCTGCAAATACTGCCAATAGATTTTGCTAATCTCGCTCGCTCTCCCCAAACCTTGAATGCGCAGGCAATACGGGTGCGACAAAAAGTCGTCGATGCTCTGTGTCGCAGGCATGAGAATCCTATCGCCAAATTGGGTAGGCATACTGTCGATGGAGCCATGCATTCCTTGCAAAACAACCTCTCTACCGGAACGTGGATTGATCAATTCACTCAAGGACTCACCAGCATACTCAACAAAAGCGTAAGTGCTGTCACCAAACAGATGGTATCCAGCCTAGCCGGAGTTCTCCTTAACGGTATCGGGGCAATGCTAACAAAAATGCAAGACGATCCCTTATATGAAACGCAATATGACAGACTAACCAAAATACAAGAACACGTTGCGCAAATCAAAAATAATCCGTCTCCCGATCTTTTGAGCAATATGAAAGCACTAGGTGTGCGCTTAAAGGAGTTGAAAGACGTCTATAACACAGTAACGGTCGTCATGAATGGCTTAACTTTGCCGCGCATCTTTGAAGATCCGAACAAGGGCGAGCTGATTCTCAACGCGAATTTCCAAGATCATATCGATTCCCTGCGCGCCGCCATGGCTCCGGTTGATCCCGTTTCCTCCCTTTCCGATGATAGCCAAAAGGACTGGAAGGCCTTAGCCCATGCTGAAAAGGATGTCCTCGTTAAGAACATGGCAGACTATGCGTTTATACAATACATATGGGAAGTAGGATGCAAAAAACCTCCCGATAGGAATTTGTACCTGCGCATGATGCACAATGCAAAAGTCTCTAAGGTAGACCTCGAAACACTGGTTTTGAATCAAGTTAAGGAAAAAATTATCACCTGGGGAGATAGAATTCACTACTGTTTGGCCGTTGTCAAATGCAAAGTGTTTGGAGTCTACGGAATTTTCCATGCATTTTTTAATAACGTAATTAGCGCCTATTTTACGGAAATTAACCAATACTTCCAAAAGCAGCAGCCAAAGAATTTTGAAGGATTTATCAATACAGTGCTCGATAACGCCACTTCCTATCTCGCTTCATTAAATGGCTCCTTTAACGATATTCCCAGCATTAAGCCCGAAGCTGGCCGCATCCCGCAAATATTGAAGAAAGAGATGGAACGCCCTGAGAGAAATAATGGTAAAACCCTGCAAGAGCTCAGCGAAGAGCTGCTGCAAAACGTGCTCAAAAAAGGAACTAAAGGAAATTGGATATTGACACCGTGGCTGATGAGAAGAGGGTTAGGTGATGCGCAAAAAGAGGTCAGTAGATTTATGGAAGCCACTATCGCTTCTTTGAGGGATGGCGACGGATTTACCCCGGCGCTGAGCCAGGTAATCTACACTGTTTTGGGCGAAGTGGAAAAAAACCTTAAGAAAGCCTCTAGCGAAGACTCTTCTGGGACAGCGCCTCATCGCATTTCCGATGGACGCAAGCGCCAGCTGACAGAATTGATGTCGAACTTATTGCTCGTCTTAAAAAAATCCAAGTGCACGGATATCGATGCCCTGCGCAAGTTATGCAATCAGCAAAATCCTACAACGCAGGAAAAACTCTTGGAATTCTTCGTGGAGAGAATTTTAGGAGGAAAACCCGTTCACGAGCTTGTTGTTCATGAATCGGCTGAAAGCGCAGCTCTTGTCCTCAGCAAGGCAATTGCATCCTTAGCCGACGAGCAATCGCTGCAAAAAATATGGTATAAGTTTGTCACCCTTGCCAATGACAGCTTTAAGATTCATACTGCCGCTCCTCCTTCCTTTGAGGAAAATCTAGAAACACAAAGGAGTATCAAGGAGCGAACCGATCGCATTTTACGGCACGCGATTGATCAAGGTGTGAAAGCAGGGATCCAATCCTTAGAGCAAGCTCCTGAAAAAGCTAACCAGAAAATGGAGTCGTTAAGGATTAAAACACAAGAGTGGATTGCCTCAGCGGACAGAAGCCTGAGAGAGCTTAGCGCTCTGAATCTCTCCTCTACAGAAGCGATGACAAAAGTGCAGACTATTGCAACCGAATTGCAGGCCTTCCTGGAAGAAGCTAAAAATGCGCAAAGAGAGATCGAAAAAAATAACTGGAGTAGCAGAAATCGACGCGCCCTACAGGAGTGCTATAGTGATATCGCAGCAAAGATCACCCCTTTAAAAGAAGCAATTGAGCAGATGGCAAAAAGCACGGGAACATTGGGGAATTATCCTGAGATTCGAAGGCGCTGCCAGCAAACGCAAGAGGCAATAGCGGCCATCCAATCCGCTCTCACTACACTTACTGCTTCAGAATCTTCTTTAGATAGCCTTGCACCGTCTATAATGTCACTAAAAGAGAATCAAGAAATGCTCGCGAATCTCTCTCATCAGGGCAAAGCCACTAAAGACGCCTTTGACACATTTTCTAGACTGCTTTTAGATGTCAAAGATGCTCAAGCGACAAAAAAATTCATTCAAACTCTGCTAACAGATCAGACTTCTCTTTTCGCACAACTTCATGGAGCACCAGCCTCTTCAGCTGCGCTGTCCGCTTTATACTCTTCGTTGCAAGATCAGATTACACTGTCCATTCCGCAAGCGCAGCGCCAGCCCCTTATGCAAGCGTTAGAGGCCCTAGTCGAAGCAAAATCCCTATCTGCAGACGCGCAACTCCTGGCAAAAGAGACTTTCACCCGCATTGCGCAAAGCATTTCCCAAGATGCTGACAGACGCCTCGGCGAATACGCCATTGGAATTAGAACATTCCTCTCCACTATGCGTGGTATCATCGACAGATCGGGCATGCTGACAACTGATTACGTAGAAGGGCAACGCAGCCTGCTGCGATCAACTATTGAACGGGCAATAGAAGCGTTGGCAGTATTTAGAAGCAATTATGCCGAAAGACTCCAGCCGATTCCTTACATGCATTTCAATGCGCTAGAAGCTGCAACTGTGGAAGGCTACGCAAAAGATGCCGTTTACAAGCTTGCCAAAGGCAACATAGATGATTTCATTGAATTTGTATCTCAGGAAAACTTATACCCCTCCCTCATCATGGCAAACGCCATAGGGCCTTTCGTCGAACACCAAAAGACGGTCAGTAGTAACTAGTTTTGTTGGAGTGATTTCCACTCTTCAAAACGATCAGCAAGGCGAAACATAGCCCTGCGCAGGGCACTTTCGGCATCGATCTCACTGTAATTTGCTTGAGAGAGAAGCAAAAGAAGCCTCTTGCCTATGTCCTCTTCGGAGAGCTTTTCCTCCTGCTTATCCCCTAACGGGTCAAATCCCATCTTGCGGAGTTTTTTTAGCAGCTTCTGTCCTTTTAACAGTGAAGGCAGCGTAGGAGGAATCTCCTCTAGGGGACTTTTTTCGACCTTTTCCTGCTTTTTGATCTTTTCCCAATTGGCGATGATTTCATCCACATCCTTGACTTTGACATCTCCAAAGATATGGGGATGGCGCCGGATGAGCTTTTCCTTAATAGCGCTGACAATCTGCTCCAAAGAGAATCGCCCGGTTTTTTCGGCGAGCTTGCCGTAAAAGAGAACAGTGTAGAGAAGATCGCCGAGCTCTTCGACAATTTTAGGATCGTCGCCTAGATCTACGGCCTCAATCACCTCGTGCGCCTCTTCCAGCACATAGGGTTGCAGCGACTGAAATGTTTGCTTCTTATCCCAAGGGCATCCATTAGGCCCAAGAAGCTCCTCTGCAACGCGGACTAAAGCATCAAATAGTTCCATAAATCGTTTGACGAGAATAACAAAAAAGTAAAAAATTCCCTAACTTTTTCTATCTCGAGAAAAAAAAATGTCAACTGCAGTTCCTCCACCGCCAAAGCAAAATTGGTTGCCATGGTTCTCAGATAAGCTGGGGTTAACAGGTATTGTAAAACATGTGTTACGAGCGGGTGTTTCAGCCGCTGTGGAAGAAGGATATGATGCAGCCAAGAAGAAGTATGTAGAGCAAGAACCCAGCATTAAAAGAGGTATTAGCCAGGTAAACACTTTAGCTCGGCAAGCATTAAGCAGCGCTCCTCCGCCATTGAAAACTTTTAACCAAGAGCTTACTCCTTTAACATCTAAAGCGGCAGATCAGATCACACAAGAAGACGTGAATCCTCTACTCCAAAAAATGCAAGAGGCAGGATTAGATGAGGAACAATCCGATACATTGCAAGAAAAATTTCCGAAATTAAAACCAGAGGAAGCCGACACACTCGTTCAGCTTCATGCGCAACTCACACAATTTGATCCGTTTGCATGCCCTTCACCTGATCTTCCGCAATTGATTGCCGAAGCCCATCGCATTACTTCTGAATACGACACACAAAGAGAATTAGCCCTGCATCAAGTGATATGGAAGGAGACGGACGAAAGACTCAATACTAGGGTATCCCAAGCAATGGACGTAGCCTTAGATTCCCTCGAAGCAATGCACGACATTGAGCCTGCAGATACAGCGGAAGAAAAACATACTGCCAGGCGAAACATCATCATTGCCCTTGAGCCGCTTATTGCCCGAGAGCAGAAATTGACAAACAGTGAGAAACTCGCCATCGTAGAGCTGATGGAGTACCTGGACCAGTTTGAAGATCAGGAAATTTCCGATACCGATTTAGATGCTTTTAAAGAACACATGGTGGGAGTTTCGCGCATCCTCTCTTCCAAAAATGGTATCGTGCCTCGAACATTTAGAACCGCTGGAAATCAAGCTAGAAATCAAGGAAAAAAAGCAATTAAGAACATGACGTCCTATGCGCAGGTCCATTTACCTCCTCTTGTTTCCCATCTTGTCGATCATGCCGTTTCTTATACTTCATCAGCAGTAACCGGAGCCGTTGATTCCCTTATTAACTCATCTGCCGCGTCCTCTGCCGATGGTGGCAATTCACGCGTACAAATCGCTATCAACACCATTGTCGAGAAAGGACAGCAGATTTTCGCTTCGATCCTATCGAAAATGAAAAACGCGGCTTCCAAATACGCAGCGATATCCCTGACAAAATTGCTCACCTTGGTTTGTAAGGGACTGCAAGATCACTTGCAAAAGAATCCTTCGAGTGCAACGCAAAAGCTCATCGCGCAAATGCAAACGTGCATTGATGACATGACAGCGACACAAAACAGCAGCTCTATGGAGGAGATCTGCAACGCGCTAAAGGCTGCTTTTTCTGCTTTGCGCAATCAGGAGATCTACGTCCAAGGGTTTCGCCTTCCGTTAAAAATGCACTCCTCCGTTTCAGCAACGTCTGAACTCTTAGAGCTTGTCAAAGGGCATGAGGAGGCGTTGGGGACACAGGAAAGGCAAGAGGTGACAGAGGCAATGATCGACGCCATGTTCGACAAGCTAAAGCTGCGCTCAACCCTCTATTTGACGACATCGATAAGCGTACAGGATATACTCGGCGTCAATCCCGATACGCTCTGGTCCTTGATCGAGGGAGAAAATCCAAGCGCTTTAGATCCGGGCCCATTTCGTGTGAGACTCTTTAAATACATTGACGAGACGCCAGACAAGCCTTTTTATAAAAAGCTGCTCGCAAAGGCGATGTATTACTTTTTAACGGGATTTGTCTCCTTTTACGTCGATTCTATCGTGGAAGGGATGAAAGAGGATTTTCTCTCCCTGTCAAAAAAAAACACCTCCACCAAAGCAAAAGAAGTCGTGGGCTGGCTGAGGGATTGGCTGGCAAAATTAAGCGGCGCCTACACAGAAGTGGCTCAAACACCTCCCGAACGAATAAAAGATATTTTCCTTTTGCTAAACGAGGCAATAAGAGTTCCCTCCCGCAACGGAGGATTGCGCACGGAGCAATTCTATTCCGCTTTATTGAAGACTTTGATGAAATTCGTAGGTTTTAGATGGACAAAATCAATTGATAGGATCTTTAGGTCGAACAGGATTCCTCCTTCTTCACAATTTTCCGCGCTCAATCCCCTTCTGAACGCATTTAATTTTACCTGCCGAAATACTCTTAAATTCTTTCTGTTCATCCCGCAATCTATTGTGAATTTTTTCTTGCAAAAGGCATCGGGATTCCTTCTTTCCAAATCGGGCAAGCTCCCCGCGTTTGCCAATGCCTATCTGGAAAAGTTCAACCATGCCAAATCGCATATCTCTTTTTCCGTGCAGCGCATCGTCTTTGCCAAGCTGCGAGAAATCGCCAAGTTGGTTCAAACGCGCCTCAATGGGCCCGATGAGGAGAAGGGACAGCCGCCCACGCAAGACCAATACGCCCAAATATCCAGCTGCCTGGAAGTGCTGCTGGAAGTTTTGCCTAAAAGCCAAAAGTCCTCCGTCGACAGCTTGAAACAGTATGTTCAAGACAATCTATCCATTAGAGAGAAGGTGAAAAAAGAGCTGGTAGACTTCTTCCTTCCGGAAGCCATGCCCGCAGTAGCCATGACACTATGGACAGCTGTTTCGGGGGCCGTAGGTGAAAAAGATTTGCATAGGCTATTCTATGATATTCTCTGCGTAGCCGATAACAGTTTTAAGCCCCACCCAGAGGTCACCGAAGAACAAGTCCGCGCTTTAGAAAAGGGCATCGCCGCAGAAACGGAGGCCATTTTAGAGTCCATGATCTTTTACCTGCTCGATAAGAAATTCAACATAAGCAATACGGCGCAGCAGCAAAAGACAGCGGACTTTGTAGGCGCGCTTAAAAAGGGGACTCGGGACTTTACTCACCGGTTGCAAGATCTGCAAATGCAGCTGGCCAGATTTTCATCTGGCTCACCCCAATGCGAAGAAATTCTTAAAAAAATGAACGCTCTTTCCACAGAATTCTTAAATAGCAGAATGGCCGAGATTGGAAAAGCCGAGGGAAATCCTCACCTGCATTCGGAAACCAAGAAACGCCTCAACGAGTTGGAGACCCAAAAAAATAGTCGGCACATTTCTACGTCTATCGATAATATGATGCACGCGCAAAACCAGGTCAACGCCCATGAGCTGGCTGCAGACGCCATCGCTCATGCCCTTTCTGCTCTGGGCAACTCAGAAAACAGCAAAGTCTTTAACACTGCGGCCACCTTGGCGCAGCAGCTGGCCAGATTGCGCTCTGCCGACAAGGATGCCTCCGCAGAACTCGATCCCTTGAGCAAACAGCTGAAAGTGCATGAGGAGCAACTGGAAAAAACACATGTCACGAGTGCTGCATTGCGAGAGATAGATGCTCTATGGAATAGTTACGCGATGCAAAAACGCTCAAATCCCTTGATCCACACAGCGGAAATTATTTCTTGGCAACAAAGACTAAACGCTCTCATCTCCCCACTCTCCGAACCGCACCGCACAGAGCTTATCGCCTCTCTCTCTGCGAGCGCACAGGCGCAAGACGCGGGTACCCTGGAAAATGAAATCCAGCGCTTCTCTCACCATCTCGGCTACGCCACTCGAGAAAATGAAAACTTTTTACAGCAGGCGCAAAATCAATTTAGGCAGACAAAAGGCAGAATGGAATCGCAACTCAATCAACTTCGGCAAAGGACCCAACAAAAAAGCGCTGAAAAGAGAAAACGGATCACCGATGAAAATGTCAAATTGCGCAACTATGTCCACACCTTGGGGACATGGGAAAAAGGTGTTCAGGATATTCCCTTTTACGATATCGTTTTCTTTGACCATATGCAATGGATAAACGAAATGACCCATGCTATCGCCATGTGGCGCGTGAAGGCATTTGCTGCAGAAATCCAGGGAATGTTCGTACACCGCCATATGTATGAAAGTTTAGTTCTTCATTTTCTTTTAACGTCTATGCGCAGACTCGGTCCCGAGTTTCTCCTGGAAAAGAGGTAAGTATGATAAGACACTTTGTTGCTACTGTTTACATCCTGCAAGAAGAAAAAGTCCTACTCCTGCTGCATCCCAAACATAACAAGTGGCTACCCCCGGGCGGACATCTCGAAAGAAACGAGACCCCGCCCGAGTGCGCGCTGAGGGAAGCCTTTGAGGAAACCGGATTGCGGGTGGAGCTGATTAAAGAGGAGCATCTCTGGGTAAAGCAGCCCCATGCGATGAGTTTTGAGCGTCCTTTCATGTGCCTGATTGAAAATATCCCCTCTCACGGCGATCATCCTGCTCATCAGCACGTGGATTTTATTTATAGAGGGCGGCCTATTAGCGGCGAGCTGTGCTCAGAGGGGACAGAGCTGCGCTGGTTTACCCTAGACGAAATCCTGGCCTTGCAGCCCTCCGGGGAGATCTTCCCCGATACCGTGGAAGCCATTACTGCGCTATTCAATAAGGTCTGGCTGTGAAAAAGGGATTTTTCATCGCATCCACAGGGCAAAACATTGGCAAGACCACAACATGCCTCGGGCTTTTTTCGAAATTGCGCAAAAAATTTCCCCGCATCGGCTATATGAAGCCCGTAGGGCAAGAGCACGTGATGACGCAGGAGGGCATCTCTGTCGACAAGGATGTCCTTCTCTTCAAAGAGCACTTCTCCCTTCAGGACCCTTTCGCGCATATGAGCCCGGTACTCGTACCCTCCGGTTTCACTCGAGACTTCCTCGATCAAAAAATCGCTGTCGACACACTCAAGGAAAAGATCTCCACTTCTTTTGCGCACATTGAAAAGCAGCACGATTTCGTTCTCGTTGAAGGAACAGGGCATTGCGGAGTGGGATCGATCATCCAACTCAACAATGCACAAGCGGCCAAGCTCCTCGACCTTCCTGTACTGCTCATTGCCTCGGGAGGCCTAGGCTCTGCTTTCGACGAACTAGCCCTTAACAAGTGCATCTGCGACCGCTTTCACGTCGAGATCGTCGGAATTATTTTAAACCGCGTCCTACCTCACAAGATGAGCATGATCGACACGTACATGCGCAAGGCGTTGCAAAGCTGGAACATCCCCCTGCTCGGCTGTATCCCCTACGATCCCCTGCTCGCCAATCCTTCGATGAAGGATTTGGAGGTCCTTTTCAACACCTACCTTCTCTCGGGAGAAGAGCATCGCATGCGCCATTTTGCGCGCATCCATCTCGTTGCGACCTCCGCGGACGCCTACCGTGAAACCATCGCTGAAAACCAACTCATTATCACCCCCGCCGTGCGCGAGGACATCATCGCAGCAACCTTGGCAAGACATTGGGAATACAAAGAGCAAAACGAGGGCAAAGAACTCCGCTTAGGACTCATCCTGACGGGATCCTACATCCCTAGACATCACAGGGTCGAAGAGATCCAAAAGGCGCGCATTCCTCTCCTTTACATTCCCCTGCATAGCGATACCGCTATGCAGATGATCCACTCCTTCACCGCGAAAATCCGTACTGAAGACATAGAGAAAGTCGAGGAGGCCATCGACATCGTCGAGCGCCACATCGATTTTAAACATTTGAATTAGAATCGCAATTCAAACCCAACATTGAATCCTTGAATCCACAGACTGTTCGTTTTTGGAGAGCCTTTTGGTAGGGGTTTTCCCACTAGTACTGGATTAGGGGAAAATTCAATGGCAGTTGATTGTGTCGGATTGATATGACGATTGAGTTGTTTGCTTGCCCAAAGTACGTTTGTCACATATAAAAATAGACTTCTTTCGAAATTACTGTTGAAGCCCCTATAGAAAAGCTTGTGACTAGGAAGAAAAAAATCAACGCCGATCTTAACATAAATTGTGCTCGTTAAGTTTTTATGTATTAATAGCAAAAGAAGGGCTCTCCTTGTCAAGAAAGAAAAGTGTTATTTCTCCTTTGCAGTGGGTAGCGAGCAGATGCTTCAAATCAGAGAGCGCCTCCATGATCTCTTCGCGCGAGGTATGCTTTAGACCTTCGATGACAAAGCAGGCATTTTTGGTCTGCGGGGTGATTTTGCTCTTTTCGCATTCGCGGTAGTTCCACGAGCGGCAGAGAACCTCTTGGTCATCGCGGTAGACAATCTCTCCTTGAGGTATGGCTTCAGGCTCGCTGCATCCCAGCTTGATGAAGCGCTCGGTTCCATCCGCTATACTCAAACAGATTTCGCCTGTCACATAATCAATGTCATCGCCGCCTAAGGGAAGGATATGGCGGATCGATACGAGATTATACAAGTCCACAATGGGGTTAATAGAGGGAATTTCTTTGCCTTGCATGATGCGACGCAGCAGTGCTTCAATCGAATTGCGAAAGGAAGCGGGCGCGCCAAAGCGGCGATACGCCGTGCGCCAATCGGCAACTTTAGGCAAAGAGACAAGCTGCTCGATTTGATACTTTTCCCTAAGCTCTGCTTCTACGCTGCCGAGCATTTCTCTGCTATTTACAGCGCCTGTATTATGGGCATTTTTAATGACTAAAACACCAAGTTTTACATCCGGAAACATCTCTATGACTTCCCTGTCGATGGATATTCTCATATTATCTCCTGTTTTATTATGTATTTTTCTAAAAGCTCTAAAATCTCTGGCATATTCTTGCGGCCAAATCCAATGCGGAAGAAATTGCCGGGGACATCAAAAATGCTTCCCGGCATGATGAGAATGCCGGTTTGCTCGACTAACTTCTCGGCGAATTCCTCGACGGGAATGGGCGCTAGCAGTTCGACAAAAGCAGTCATCCCAGCTTGGGGGCGCACCCAAGTAAAGAGGGAGCGATAGCGCGCAAAAAATTGATCCAAAAATTGCAAATTGCGCAGCATGATCTCGCGATTTCTAGAGAGGATTTTCTCCTTGGCGCGCAACGCAATCAAGGCGAGTATTTCACTTGGCGCGCTATTGCAAATAGACGTGTAAAGTTTATAGGATCCGGCCGCCTTCAAAAAGGCGGCATCGCGCGAGGCAAGCCATCCAATGCGCAGGCCCGCAAGGCCAAAAGATTTGGTCATCACGTTGAGAGTTATGCCTTTTTCATAGGCATCGGCAATCGAGGGTATGCGCTTTTCTCCATCCACTTCGAGGAAATAATACACCTCATCGGACAGGATATAAACTCCTCGTGCACGCGCAAGTTCGATCATTTTCTTTAACGCGCTTTTTTCCAAAACCGCACCCGTGGGATTGTGCGGATAATTAATTACTAGGAGCTTTGTCTTGGGGCTGAAAGCCTCTTCGAGCTGCCGCATGTCCAATTTCCATCCCTTGCCAGCTGAGAGCTTTATCGCCGTCACCTCCGCTCCGATCTCCTGGGGAATGGTCGCTAAAGACTGATAGCAGGGCACTACAACTATAACATGATCCCCTGGCGATAGGAGTGATCGCATCGCACAGTAGATACCTTCTTCAGCCCCTGCGGTAGTGATCACCTGCTCTGCCTCTATTGAAGAATAGAGGTTGGCAATTTCTTTGCGCAAAAGCGGATGCCCTGGGCTTTCCGTATATCCCAGCCAGAGATGATCCCAGAGCTTTCGCGCCTCTGGATCTGCAAAATGCAAAATTTCCTGAAGACTCCAGCTTTCGGCGTCGGAAGGACAGAGTAAATAAGGGGCGGAAAACTCATATTTTTGCCAAAATTCTTCGATTTTAAAAGGCGATAAACCCATAGGAATTACCTCAAATAATTATAAATTGTAGCTCTTGATAGCCGCAGTACTTCGGCGATATACACAGCCGCATTCTTGGTTTTAAAGGCTCCGTCTGCGTGCAGCGCGCGGATCAAGTCGCGCGTTTTTTCCCTGTTTAAGGATTTCAACGTCAGGCCTTCTTTCTGCAAGAAAGTCGAGATGTACGCATTGATCTGCTCTCTATAATCCTCCTTAAAGAGCACCTCGGGCATGACAACTGGCGCTCCCAGCCAGCTTAAGGCCATTTTCTGCAGCAGCTGCCATTGCGAAAGGTCGAGATTTATGCAAAATAGCCCTATAGCTTTGCCATTTTTATCCCTGAGCGTCGCCGTCGTCGACTTAAGCGTGCGCCCATCCCAATTGACCTTTGTATAAGGGGCAAACACATCAGGCAATTCATCCGCCTTTTGCGCTTCCTCGACCAGAGACTCTTCACCTACTTTTCTTCTGGAGAAATTGTTAAAGATCGCAGCAATGCGCCCTGTCTTTAAATCGTGTATCACTACCTCGGCATGCGGATAGAGCAGGTCGCACACTGCCTTGCCTGCGGAAAAGTAACTTTCTATAGTCATTGACCCCTCTCTTTCTACACATTATAGTCTAAAATAGACTATTTTGTCTACATTCTAAGTAAAAAAAATTTTAGCGATTGATTATTAGATACTTGAAACCCAATGGGAGAATGCGCTTAACATCTCCTCTAAGGGGATATTCTTTAGGCAGGCGCCTGTCGCACAGGTGCGCAATTGCGGGCAAAGCTTGACGAAACTCTCCTCATAGGGGCATTTGCCCTGGAGGGCAAAATGGGCCTTTCCCGAGGGTTTATAGGCGACTGCGGAAGAGGGGCCGAAGAAGCTAAAGCTAGGCGTAGAGGTAGTAGCACATAAATGCAAGGCCGCGGAATCCACGGCAATTACCCCCTTAACGCGCCACATTAGGGCCTGCCAAAGAGGAAGAGTCAATTCACCTACCATTTGGGCCCTTTCGGGCAAAGTTGAGGCTAGGCGCTCGGCCATTTGCTTTTCTTGCTCATTGCTATAAATAAGCATGAAAGAAAAGGGGTAGCGCTTGGCGATCGCTCCGAGGAAATTCTCCAGTTGCACTGCCTCTAGCTGCTTATTGGCCCATTTGGACCCAAAGGCAATCATAAGAGCAGGAGATTGTGCAAAAGGGGTCCAGTCGAGGATCTCGCAAAGCCGCTTTGCTTCCTCAGCATTGAGTTGCAAGAGCGTGTTGGAAACAGCTATCTGTTCAGAGTCTTCATAATAATCCTGTACGAGCCGCAAGTACTTATCCCGCACATTAACGGCATCGGGGTTGATCCACCGCTGAGTGACTAGCAAATTGGTCTTTTCGCGCACCGACCGCCAGCCAAAACCCACTTTCACCTCGGCCTGCGCGCATCCCGTCACTAAGGCGGACTTGGAATTTCCCTGCAAATCAAAAAGCAGATCATAGCGGGTCTGCTTTAACTCTTTTAAGAATAGACGCCATTCGCGCAATGTCTCACGGGAAAGGAGAGCCTTTCTCCACTTTTTAAAGTTGACAGGGATGACGGAGGAAAGCAAGGGATGCGCATGCAAGAGTTTGACAATCCCTGTTTCCACTACCCAATCGATGCGCGCTTGGGGAAAGCGCTGGCGCAAGTATTCTAAAACAGGAAAAGTGTGGATTACATCTCCTATGGCAGATGTCTTTACAATTAAAATGGTGCGTGGCTGCTCCATGAAATTCCCAATTGACCTAATCCCTGTTCAAAATCCAAAGGCAGAGGCGCGACTACATCGACCAGGCTCTGCGTTTTGGGATGCACAAAAGCGATGCGCTGCGCATGCAAGAAGTGCCGCAGCGGCTTTAAAGTGCAGCGAAAGCGCTTGCCGTAATGCGTGTCCCCTAAAATGGGATGCCCTATCCCATTCAAATGCACCCGCAGCTGATGGGTGCGGCCTGTAATGGGCTCGCAGAGCAGCAGCGATGCTGTTTGCGATCGCCCTAAGCATTTCCACAAAGTCAATGCATCAGCGGCACCTCGCCCTTTAGCCTCTCTAAATGTCGCTTGACGCTTAGCCTCTTTTTTAAGGCCGCTCTGCATTTTCCCCTTCTCTTCTCGAATGCATCCATCTACCAAGGCAAGATAGTACTTGCGAATCTGTTTTTTTCGAAATAAAGCAATCATCTCTTCGATGATTTCTTTATTTTTCCCTAGCATCACCACTCCAGAGGTCTCCTTGTCTAGCCGATGGATGAGATGAGCGCGACCCTGGATTAAAGGGGCAAAATAACGATTTTCGCAAATCAAGCCGGCCGGCTTGTCGACGAAGAGCAGATCTTGGTCTTCAAAGAGCACCGTTAATGGCATTTTTTTAGGCCGCGACGGCGGCAGATGGCGCAATGTCACCACGTCGCCCTCTTCAAGGCGATGTGAAGAAAAGGTCTCTAGATGTCCATTGACAGCACAGCACTTGCCATCCACTGCGCGCTTAAGCGCCTTTACAGAAACCCCCAACTCATTCTTCTCGCGTAAAAAAGAAAGAAGACTCATTCCCGCCTCTTTGGCAGAAACGCGCCACTTGCAAGAAGAAGGATCAGCTTTCCTCATTAACTACACTTTCCTCTATGACTGTTTCGGAGGCGCAGCCCGAATTTCTTCGAACTTGTTGAAAATCTGCTGTATTTGTATTTCCTTTAAAAGATGGGTGAGCTCCTGTTCAATGCGGGTCAATTGTACATCTATTTTTTTAAGTTTTGCATTATTTTCCCTACACGCTTTTTCTCCGTCTTTTAAGAACTGCATTAAATCTTCAGTGCCCCATGACACTTCTTCTATTTGAATAGGAGTCTTTAAATAGGGATTAGTTGTAATTGGAGTTATACCGCTCATAAGGTCATTTTCCTTTAGATTTTGTGAAAAAACAAACTAGAGTACTTGCATGAGGTGTTTTCTAAAAAGGGAATGATTATTTTAAAAGTTATAATTTTTTATAGGTGTTCGAGGAAATCGATCAGCAACCTTACTCCCACCCCTGTTGCCGGAGTTGAGTGATAAGGCGTGTGTTTTAGATCGGAAAGATAAGCTGTTCCTGCTATATCGAGATGGGCCCAGGAAGGGATCTTGACAAATTGCTGCAAAAAGGCAGCCGCAGAACAGGGAGATGCCAGCTTGCCACCGGAATTTTTTAAATCGGCAATGCTCGATTTGAGCATGGCTTTGTATTCGGGATACAGAGGCATGCGCCAGACGCGTTCATCGGTTCTCTCAGCTGCTTTTTCCAATGCGTGGGCAAGGGATGTATCCGTGGAGAAAAGACCTGTGGCCGACTCCCCTAACGCGATGACAATTCCTCCCGTCAATGTCGCCATATCTATGATCCGGTTGGGCTTATACTTCTCTTGCACATAGGAAATAGCATCGGCAAGCACGAGCCTACCTTCGGCATCCGTGTTGGAAATCTCCACCGTTTTTCCTGAATAGCTGCGGTAGACGTCCCCTGGCTTATAGCTGTTTGGTCCAATCGCGTTTTCCGCCAGCGCCAGCACGCCTAGCAGATTCACTTTAAGCTCGAGCTGGGCTGCCGCGCGCATCACTCCAAGGGTTGCCGCAGCGCCCGCCATGTCGCATTTCATCGCCTCAATCGAGCCTGTGGGTTTGAGATTGAGCCCTCCCGTATCAAAAGTAATCCCCTTTCCTATAACCGCAGTGACATCTTTGGAATGCGGATCGCCCTGGTATTCGATGATCGCCAGCATGGGCTCGCGAGCAGCTCCGCGCCCTACAGCCAGAAGAAGCCCCATCTCCAACTGCTCTAAATGCTTTTTGTCCAGAAGAGTGGTCTTAATTTTTTTGGACTGTTTTTCCAGCTCTTTGGCAATGTGCGCAAGGGTTCCAATGTGCTTATCATC
The DNA here is from genome assembly GCA_036493355.1 of Rhabdochlamydiaceae bacterium. Classification (GTDB taxonomy): domain Bacteria; phylum Chlamydiota; class Chlamydiia; order Chlamydiales; family Rhabdochlamydiaceae; genus JABDFI01. Next base: position 32,092 of record DASXPV010000056.1, on the reverse strand, counting down.
CGCGTTGCGGTTGACCAGATCCCTCACAAAATTGACGGATGCAGTAATCGCTTCCGTTCTTTCGAGCTGCTCTTTTTCTTTGGAAGAGGCTCCGCAAAAGCAGACCTTATGCAAGTGATGCTCTTTAAGCTCTTTTAAAGACTCGCCTTTGAGCTGATCAAAAGAGTAGGCTGCGAGCAAAACGCCCTCGAAAATAGCACGATGGTATTTTGCCGGCTCTTTATGCAAAAGAGAGGGTAATAAAAAATTAACACTGGAAAGGCGTTTGCACCCCACTGCTTTTACGGCATATGCGTAAGCCTTGCGCAACGATTCTGAAGAGCATTCGCTTTGCTTTCCGAGGCCCAGGAGCAACGCTCTTTTCTCTTTTCCTTTCGGAAGATAGAGGAGAAGCGTTTCTCCCTCTTTACCGTGGAAATCGCCGCTTTCCAATGGGAAGCGAATCAAGTCGCGGTATTCGGTTTCCGCACAGGCAATTTCGCCCTTCTTCTTTCCTTCCCATACGGGAATCACTATAACATCAGCGCTTGGGCGCTGCGCACTTTTCGCTACGCATTTTGTTTGCATTCTCTACTCTCACCCAATTTCAGAAGGGAATCTCATCATCGCCTTGGGACAGTGCGGGCTCCGCCTTCCCTTGTCCGGAGACGATTTGGTCTGCCGCGGCATAGGCCATCTCTGCATGGTGATGCGCGCCCTCTCCGCCTTCTCCCGCTGGGGAGGCGTGATCGGGCCTTCCAAAGGGGCTGAATTGCAAATTGGAAGCTGTAATGCTCATAGAAATTTGTGGACGCCCTTCGCGATCAGTAAAGATCTCTGGCTTGTTCAACTCGCCGCATACGATAAGCGGGCTTCCTTTCTTGAGATAGGGGATCATCTTATCAAATTGCTCTCCCCATACGGTTACGCGCCACCAGATTGTCTCGTCCTTGTCTTTGCCGCCCCGGCGCACCCGCGTGGCCACCCTCAACGTAGTTACTTTTTGTCCGGAAGAAGTAAAACGCACTTCAGGATCCGCTCCTAAGTGCCCAGCAATAATAATTTGATTCATCGCACACCTTCGCTTTCAACTGCAAGCACTGGTAATTATTAGATATGCAGTATTAAATCCTCAACAGAAATTTTATCGCTAGGATCCAAGCTGAAAAGAATGAGCTATTGGCTCTCTGCAATTATAAGATAACCTTGCCCTAATTCCGCTTTCCCATTTTCCTCAAGCTCTTGTTCAAGATTCAATTTCCCCTGAGCTGCCAGACAATTACGATATTGCTCTTTTTCTTGCGCATCCATGTAGTGATTAAAGTAATATAAACTATCCAAGAATTTTTTTGGAATTTCTGGATCTTTCTTAAGATGCTCTTCTAAATTTTTCACCTTTCTAACTTCTAATATGTGCTCGAATCGCTCGAATGCTTCCTCAAGCTTTTGGATCATTTTGCCAGCCAATTCTCTAAAGTTATCCTGTGTGGTCAAACAAACGACGACGACAACGCCAGTTAAAACAAAACTCATATTACTAGCCATTGAAAAATACTCTGCACCAGGTGCTCCAAAAAAAGGTGCCAGTAAAAGTCCAATCGAAATAAGCATTCCTACTATGAACGCCACTTTTGTAGCAGTATCGATATACGTCTCGTCAGTGAACCAGTTCCATGCTTTTTGCAATAAGGAACTGGAAGAGGGTTTGGGTTTGGAATTTTGAATTGCCTGTTGCGCGGTAGGTATCACCTGACTTACAAACTGTGTATTCTCTCTGGACAAACCAGCATCCACCGACCGAATAGAAGATGAACCCGTTATTAATGTTGACATCTTATACTCCTACGTTAATTTTTATATTATTATAATATATTTTATTAATTATTGTAAATAATTATTTTTTTTATTAAATTATTAATAAATAATTAATTATAATTTTATTTACCAGATTGGATTTACTGTATTTGTTCAGGGGGTATAGCAAGACTGGCTAAAAATAGTGGGGGTCGATGAGCCTGTCTTCCAGGCACCTAAGGCTTCGGCAAGGTAGTCTAAGCACTTCTTCCCCTGACGCTTCAGGGTAGTTATACACTGTTAATCCTCTCGATAAACCGGTCGCCACGTTCGCTTTTAGAACCGTAGCTAATCCTACGAGTAATCACGATCCCTCTCAGATCCCCTTTCTGCCTGATTGTTCGTTGGCTCTACGCCATCTCGAGTGGCAAAAACCCATAGATTCTGCGCCTTGTGTAGCAGAGCTCGGCTGAACCGCTTGAGAGAAGGGCTATGTTTGCTCTTTTCTGCTCGTAGGTTGACAAAGGCGTCAACTTGGTCTATCGAAAATAGAGGCCGAAAATGCCCAGGATGACCTGGCTTTGCCCCGCCTTTTTTCAGGGGTATCATTCTTGCCTGTTTAGTCTGTTGATGGTGGCTTGGAACTGTTCTTAGAGTTGAGCTTGAGTTTCTCTTCGAGCTCGGTGATTTTTCTCTCAAGCCGCTTGATCGTTTGTCCCTGTTCGAAAATCATTTTGCTCTGGTGTTGAACCAAGGCAAACAACTCGTCGTACGTGGGTTTTGGCAATTTCATTTCCAGCGAGTTTACCGGAACGGTGAATTTGATTCCTCAAAATTTTGCTATACCCCCTGAACAAATACGAAAATTTAAGAATAAAACAAAAAGGGATTTCGGGCTTAATTTTTACCTTCTAATCTTTATCCTTGCGACAAAGGGTTTCTTGTTACTAGAACTTTATGACCCACCAAAACGAAGCCCTTTTCAGGTTGTATTGCAGGCCCTCCTCTGAGTCGAAGCTTTATGTTGTGAAAGGTGTCTGCGGGTAAAGAAGAATCGCCGGCAAAAAAAGGTAAACGTTTAACTTTTTGGCCAACCGTCGACTCGAAGTTCTCTTCGGTTTGTATTGCAGCCCCCCCTCTAAGAGGTTGTATTCTAAGAGGCTGTACTTCCTCTAAATCCATTTTTTCGAGTTCATGTTTTGTGTTTAAAGCTTCAAGCTCTTCTATGGCTTTGATACAATGAAAATAGTCTAAGTAGACTTTTTTCAGCAATTCCAGTAATTTTGAACGATTTTTATAATTTGGAGGGTTTTTAATACTAGATTTAAGATGACTTAAAAGCTCCCTGTCATTTTGAGAAATTTGATTCGGATCTTTCTCAAGGCGCTTTTCTAATTTTTTTAATTCTCTGCGGAGTTCTTCACATTCGTCTGCTTCAGGTATGCAATCGAATGCTTCTTCAAGCTTTTGTAACGTTTTACCTATCGAATCCTTAAAATTGTTCTGCGTGCCCAAACAAATGAAGACGGAAAAGCCGGTTAGACTAAAACTTATAGTACTAGCCGTTGAAAAATAATCTGCTCCGGGTACTCCAAAAATAGAAAGCAGTAAACATGCAATTGAAATAGTCATTCCTATTAAAAATGCCACTTTTGTAGCATTTTCGATATAGGTCTCGCTAGCTAACCAATGACACGCTCTATGCAATAAGGAGGAGTTAGAAGAAAGCTGGGGCGATGGCAATTGAATATTTTGAATTTTCTTTTGCGCGACAGTACTTGTCGTCTCCTGATCTGCAAGCACATCCTCTGTCAGACTTTCACTGACAAATGAATCTCTAGAAAAATCTGAAACAGCTGTTAACAATGACATATTGCAATTCTCAAGCTAATTTTTATAATATAATTATATTATTTTAATAATTAATTGTAAACAAACGAATATAATTTACTAACAATTTGATTATAAGGTTGTTACGAAAGTTTTTAAATTGTGGTTTTACACAAAGTTATATAATTTATTCTGTATTTGTTAAAAATTCATTAGACAAAAAAACAAACCTTATATTAGACAGGAAAATACGTGCATAAAAAATTTGTTATTGTTGTTTTGCGGTTTAAAAATAAATGGGAAAGATAAAATTGAAAGCCCTCCCGCCCTATGCTCCCACGATGGGTTTGGGATTCCTTTCCACTGGGGAAAATAGGCCTCCAAAGACCGTTGGGGAGACATCGCTCTCTTCTATCGACGAATTGGCAGAGTTTTATGACCCTTATTCTGATCTCAATCTCTTTTTAGTACAAAAAATCACGCAGGAAATGCGTCACTGCGGCACTTCTAAAAAGTGGTCGCTCAAAATTCAAGAGCAGCTACTACAAAAGATTTCTCCCGAGTTTCAAAGCAGATTCCCCCATTATCGCCTGGGGGTTTCGGCCTTGAAAAAAACCTGGGAAAAGATCGGTTATTACGCCCATCAAATCCAGCAGCAAAAAGAAGCGATCACCCAAGAGGGAAAACTCAATATCCATTTCTTTATAAGAGAAAACCTCAAGCAGCTTGCCGCGTTTAATTGCCCAGCCTCCTTGCACCCGAGCCATTTTGCCCATCAGCTAGGCATAAAAATGGGAGAATGCATGGCCATCATCGATGGAGTGCGGCCTAAAATCGATCACCTGACCAAGTTAATTTGGTCGATACAGCGCCATTTAATGGATACCCTCGAAAAGGGAAAATGCCCCTATGATGAATATGATAAAGTAGATAAGCACATCATTAAAACTCTTATAGAAATCTCCCATCGGGAAGCGCAGATTGGCTACAAGGAATTGGAGTGCAAGGCAAAAACCTCCCTCCTCTCTTTAGGTGAAATGCCGCTTTTTGCGTCTCTGGAAAATATGATAGGCAGCGTCTCGGCCCTTTTGGCCGAAAAACTCTATCCCGCCTCCTCTTTTCACGACCGCTTTTTAGCCGAGTCGAAGGAAGGGCTAATTCACTTTATCCGACGCCACAGCGCCTTGTGCAAAGCAGGTGTGGGCGCAATGCCCTCGACGGAACTGGTGCGCCGCATTTTAGCTCTCTACGCACTGGCTAGCGGCCTGCCTAAATACTTGGAAGAGGAACAGATCGTGTTAGCCATTCAAGCCAGCTATCCCTTGGCTGCTGAGCAAAGGCCGGATCTACCCCAATCTCTCTACGCATTTATCTCGGCAGAGTTGGTTTTAATGCGCAATGAAGAGTATTGCCATTCTATCGCCTATGTTACCAACGCCATCTTGTCCGCCTATAAGCAAGCTATCCTACTCCCAGAGCTCAAAGCGGACGAGATGGACATGTTAGAAATCGTCATCTGGAAGACGTTGAGCGAGATGGAAGGGCTTTTGGAAAAGTTGCCTTATAAAAATGGCTTGCGTATAGAAGAAGAGATCGCCAATATCCTCATCGAAAATCCCAAAAAAAGCTTCTCCTGCCTGGTTCACGCCACTGTGCACTACTTTAAACGCGTAAAAGAGCTCTTCGCATCCAAAAAAGGTCCGGGGGTGTATCCCACCCTAGATAGTGAGATCGAGCGCAAAATCCACACCTGGGCCATTCAAGGAGATATGCTCTACCGCTGGATCCAGCTCGACAAGGATACTCCTTTGATGCAATTTATTTGTCGCAGATGGAAGCAACAGGCAAATGAGCCTCTTTCTCATTCTCTCTTCGTCAACCGCGTCTGCCAGGATTACTTGCTAGAGCATCCGGAACTGACCATGTACGCAGCCCAACTATCTGCACGCGTGTGGATTTTCTACAAATACGCCTGGTACACCCAATTTTCTCTGCCGGGAGAATCTTCCTATAGGCGCTTTCTTAAGTGGCATAGGCATGCCCTAGTTACCGCTTGTCCTGGCTTCTCTGAAGAGCAGCGCCTCGAAAAACTGCAAGAAATTGTGTCTCAGACCCTCCCGCTTATCCCCTTTGATCGCAAGTCCTGCAAAGAATTATAAGCAGCCTGATCAATCTAATCGCCGAAGCGGAAGCAGATAGCGTAGCCTACCGCCGGGCAGATCGTGCTTAATCTCCTGCTCTTCGTAGACCGCTTTTAGGGTTTGGCTTAGGATCAATCGCACCAGCTGGTTGCGCACAGACCCTCCCTCGCTGCGGAGGTCTTTCAAGATGATTTCATCTAGAGAAGGAAGGTGCTCGACCGTATTTTTATTGCGGTATACCAGGTCCGTGCTGATGTTGGTGAGGATTAAATGGCGCACGAGAACTGTGCGCACAGCATCATCGGTAGGCACCTTGCCGGACTTTTCATTTTTCAGTTCTATACTGGCATTATAGGCATTGTTCATGATCGTTGACCAATTGCCCTGTTTGCCTCTTTTGGAATCAAACTCGAGATCGACATAAACCCCATCGAGAACGATGGAGTCGATGACTACGTCCTGTTGGAGGTATTGCGAGGCAGCAGCGGTTATGGTCATCTTATCGCATATAAAAGCTTGGGGTAGATGGGATCCTTCTGGATTGTCTATTTCTATGTTATCGACGATAATTGTATTGATGTCCCCAGAAATACCCCCAATGGCAACGTTGACTTTCAGCTTCTTAGAGAGCTCATTGGCCGCAAGGTCTGAGGCACGCTTCCACCCCAAAAGCACTATAACCCCCAGTATGAGAATCAAGGCAATGCACAAGCTGGCAATGGCGGATAGCGCGGATTTCATGTTCGACCTCATTGGTGTTTTTTTCCTGCATACGAAAAATATATAAAAATTTCTATAAATATTTATAATATTCAAATTTTTAATATACAATTTTGTTTTTGACTTTTAATGTTAAATGAATTAAAATTAAACTTAATTATTTACTAAATGGCAAAATTACATGTCAGTAAAACCTACTAATTTACCATTTTCCGTTTCTACACAATCTAGTTCTTTTCCAACGGAAAGCAGTGTGGCATTGACAGCGAGTCAGCCGCCTATTCCTTCATCGGAACCTTTATCTCTTGTTACAGAGCCTCAACCCCTAACACAGCAGCCCTCTGGAGAATGGGAAGCCTTATCGAAAGAGCTCGATTCGGAACTAGACACTCTTTCTATTCCTTCGATGAGCCATAAGATACCCGCCCAATTTTTAGGCAGTACGTTTGTGACGGGAAAACAATTAGAACATGCGCCCTTGGAGAGTTACCCGACGGGGGCGATGACCCACTATTTTGAAGATCTTTTGAAAAGAGTCGTTGCCGAAGAGGCAATAGAATCCAATCCCCGCCTCGAAGAGTTTTACCAAAGTTTAAAAGACATGAGGCAGGTGCATAAAGCCGTCTCTCTTATAGACAAAGACGGACTTGCTTCGAAAGATATCGAAGCTTGGAAAATAGCGGCAAAGCGCTTTTCCGAATGGATGTGCCATCGAATCGGCTCTATGCAAGCAGGAGAGAAATTCACCCTTCCAGGCGGATGGAAAAAGCACCTCATGATCTACGAAATCGAGCGAATGGAAGACGATTCCTATATCTTTCGCGTTTACAACACCGGGGACGGCTTGAACTATCATCCCGGCCTTCCGGAGGCTTATAACATGCAATACTTACAGATACTCACCTCCCAGCGCATTTCTGCAAAGTCTATGCTCCTTTCCACGCTATGGGAAACCTATTTTGAAATGACACATAGAAAAAATCCCACGGCAGAGGCCGATCAAGAAATCCATGTCAAGCACATCTACAGTTGGCTTTTGGGCTTAGATAAAGATATCATCCCAAATTCTTTGGCAGAAGCTCAAAAGAAAAACATCCCGTTTCGGCGCAGTCAAAGAGCCGGCAGATGTGCTCTAGAGTCACATGCATTACTTATGAAAACACGTCTCTCTGGCCCCGACGCTCCACCCGATGGACTCTATCAGTCTATTTATGGCGCGATGTGTGAAAAAATGCTGCGCGATTACGATGCTTTTCTCGTTTCTCAAGGATTTTTAGGGAGAACCTTAAACGATAAAGAACCACCTCTATTTTCTTCAGAAGAGAGTATCTTTGCTAATCTTGGGGTCTTAGAATTCTTTAAGGAAGTCTGCGACCAAATGCGGCGCAAGACACTGCGGGGTATGCGCAAAAGGGCAGAGCTACAGGTTAAGGAAAAAATCTCCTTAAGATCGATTTACCTTGCAAAAGTAGAAAAGCGCATCGCGTTGCGCAAAGAATACTGCGAACAAGCATTGAAACGCGCTTCTTTACTCAACATTCCTAAAACAGGGACAGGATTGTCCCTCCATTTAAAAAAGGTCGATACGCAGTCCTTGACTATCTCCTCTTCTTCCTTCTCTAGTTCTCGATCACATCCTCTCACCCTTTGGAGTCAAACACATTGTCTACCTCTCTTTGAATTGTGCCAAAAATGCAGGGCTATCACAGATAAACTGAGTGATATAGAACTTTACGAACAGCTTGTTTGGTGCTTTGAATCGCTACCCTCTATCAATAATTCCTCTTATTGGGATTCTGTTTGCAAAAATAAAGCTCTATGCCAGCTTTATATCCAATCGATTGGAGAATTGAGTACTGCTTATTTTATCCTATTACAAAAACTCAAAATCCCCCTTCAAGCCGATCTACATTTTTTTGCCATGCAAAAGGCTTTGTGCATTTTAATAAGGCTCACTGAAAACGATCCGGTAATGCAGGGATGTCACATCGATTTGGACGCATTAGGATTGACAGAGAGGCATTTTCACAAAGGAGCCCTCTTTTCAACCCTGCCTAAAATCGAAAAGGAGGCTTTGGCAACGCGGCACTTTTTCACACACTATCTTGCCTCAGGCAGTGGAAAGGTTGTTCTCTTTAGCGAAATGGAAAAGTTTCAAGACCAATCGAAAATCGCTTATTCCATCCCTCACAACTTCGAAGAATGTAACGATACACTGCGCTATATTTGGCAAAAAATGGATAACAAGACCAAAGAAGAAATCGCAAAAACGCTTGGAGAAAGATATCAACACACGCCTCCCAACGCATTAATCTTAGCCACCGCTCTTAGCTCGACTGATGCCGACTGTGTTCCTTCCAAGGGATATAGAGCGATCCAGCAACACCTATTAAATATGCTGATTTTGTTTCACTGTGGTTTCGATCCCGAAGAAGAGACCGCTTATACCCAGAAGCCCTCATTACAGCTTTCTTTAGCCCCTTGGGATAAGACATTTGATCCTTTCTGCAATTTTCACATCAAGCTGGAAAAAAAGAAACACTCTCGCATCGACTACGCCATCGCACGCGCTTTAGTTCAAGACCCCTCTTCTGCCACGGAGCTGGCAGAGCGAGGAAAAACCGAAAAAGAGGTAATGGAGAAAGTTGATAGCTCTATAATTCCCTATCTTAGTTTGCAGTGTCCCGAAGACGAATCTCATCAATTGCTTAAAACCCTTCTTTATTATTCGCAAAACCGCCACCTTCTGCATTCTCCTGACGAACGCATGAAACTAACTTCCTTCCTTTTTGAACTTGGCCTCTTGCAGAGACAGATAAAAACCAACCCGGATGGCATTAAAGTCTTAATCAAATTTATAAAAAGAGGCTATCACGCCTTTGCCGCTGATGAGCAAAACCTAGACACAGCTTTTTTCTTTTTGCGATTGAGCAGCCAATTAGAAGCCTATTGCGACTCTTTTGGATGGGATAAGGGCGATTTTCTCGATTTTTTCAAAGCATTGGAAATACACTGGAAAAAGGCGCAAAAACTACAGCCAGCTCAAAAAAAACTGCAGTGCCTAAAGATTGCAAGAGAAGGCGTGGCTTATTGTGTAAGAGGTACGGTATCAAAAGAGAATATCTATCCCTTATTGAAATACTATTTTGTTTTACATATAGGGCAAAAAGTCAAGCAGACGCTTTTGGAAACGGAGGTCATGCTTGCCAAACGCGTGTTGATCAATAACGTGTGGGCAATGGGTCAATCGCAGGAGGGGAGTAGCGTTTGTCTGGCGCTCTCCCAAATTTTGGATCTCGATGCAGACCAAGAAGCCCTCGTAGAATGGGATATGGAAAAACGCTCTGTCATTGCGAGTAAAGACGGCGTGTATCAGATCGATCTTTTAAGCGGCCATATCTTTATCAATGGTAGATGCGCTGTCGCACGCATTCCCAACAGGATTGCAAAAGATTCGACCTTTCAACGCTTATTTCCCCATCCTGAACAGCTGACAAACCTCTTTCTTAAAGACGATGGATATAATCTAGAAATTACCTTTAGAGATAAAAACAAGGTTGCGTATCGCGTTTTCTATAATAAACATAACCATATCAACTATGTTTTCCGTACCTTTCCCGATGGCGAATACATCTATTACTTGGGAGACCATCCTCATTTCGATTCTCATCCCTGGTATAATGAAAAAGAGAAGAGCATCCACTTTATCAACGACAAACAGGAATTAACCCACATTTTTAAAGATAGGCAACTCCTGGAAAAAGAGACGGGATTTTTCGCTGTCGATATAGAGCAGCAAGACCCCTTCTTCGAGAGATTAAAAACCTTTGATAAAGCTACTCAAGTGTGGAAAGACGACAAAAACAGGCTCGTACGCATCGATTTTCCCACCTATGACCTTGTTTTAGATGTGGATTCTGAAGGAATCATCCGAGGAAGAGGCGCTCTTGAAGGATTTATCTTCGCAAAAGAGCAATATATCCGTTCTTTAAATACCCCATCAGGCTATTTAGTTTTTGTACATCACTTAAACGGTGAAAAGCGCGTTCTGGTTCCCATGCACACTCCTCAAGAAAGAATGCACTTTGATGAACCGCTAACTGTAAAATCCTGGGAACCTTATCGCAATACGTATTGCACTTTTGAAGTACAAAAGGATAAAAGAGAATCACTTTATAGCACTTCTTGCAGAGATAGATTGTATTTAGCACTCCATTACCTAAAACAACGCAAATACTTCCAAGCCTCCGCGATTCTTCAAACGCAAGCGGAAAAGCTCTCTCCCTATGACGTGGAGGAAAGGGACGTGCTTATAGAGTTGATCTCTTTTACCGAAGAAGATGATAAAGATACAAGGGCGCATCTGGTGCGATTAAGGGCTTGCGCTTTAGTTTTGAAAAACTATTCCTTGGGAAAACTCACTTCTTCAAACGAAGAATTGCAAAGACGTTGGCAGAATCAAGAAAAACATTTTCAAAGTCTTTTTCAATCGCTTTTTTTTATGCTAGAAGGCTATTTGGACGAATGCCGTACATTGCCTGAGAGCATCCGTTTATCGCGAGAAGAAATCACTTTAATTACAGAAAAGCCTGCTGATAATACTAACTTGGTAACCTGGCGAACCATGATTAACAGAACAAGAGATGTTTTTCCTGTAATAACCGAACCGCTTCTCTTAGAAAATTCTTACCAACTTCCCAACATAGATTATTGGAAAATTAACTCCTTTGCTCCAGCTGATGTGCATTTGCTCGAAAGAGAAACTCTCCCTATGCAGTTAAATGAAAAAGAGTTAGCGGATCGGTTTTTAAGCTTATATGCCATTGCTATCTCTATAGATGAAGATAAAGAAGAAAGCCGAAATAAATTGAGAATTTGGCTCTCCTGCCATCTACTTTCCGAACACAGGCAAATCGCCCGCATACTGCACAGCATTGTGTGCGCTGAAAGAATCCGCATGCAAGAACTACCGCCGGTGGAGAAAATTCTCACGCATATGGAAGACCGGCAGCTGCGAGAGGCTCTGCAAAAGAAGCTTGAGGCTGACTTTCGAGAAACTTTGTCCCCAATGCCCAGTTACTTAAGAAAGATTAAAACAGCACAAATTAGGGGAAAAGATATATTTCCTGACACTTCCGTATTTGATTCTGCAGAGCCAATTAATGGTCTCACTTCTTCTGAGAAAGTGCAAACCCCGTTAATCCCTGATTCGGAAAAGGCCTTTTCCCCTATTGAGAAACAAACGCTTACCACTACACCTCCAATAGCAATTGCTCCTCTTGTTACACTTACGACACCCTTCTACACGCGTACATTTGATAGCATAAATACTAGCATTCAAAAGGCACAAGAACATGAAGGGGAGCAACCGCAGTGGGATATTACAAAAGGGAATCTTTTAGAAATGGAAAAGGGATTGAAAGAAGATATCCAGCAGCAAAAAGAGGAAATCCGCTCTGTTAAAAGAAAACTAATAGCGTTGGCCAATGTTCTGCCCAGAGGATATGGGAGAAATAAAAACCTCCTCGCTGTGGATGCACAGCTGCAGCCTTTCTTGACCATCAAAGATCTCAAACTCCTTTACCTTAAAAATAGCCGCATTGCTTATGGAGCGGCAAACAGCACCCTTACTAAGGAAGACATCGAAGATCTCTATAAAAATACCGAGCAGTGGCTCATTCTGTCCACGGAACAAAAAAGTCGCCGGAGAATACTGCGCATTATCGAATTGATTAAGGTGGAAAAAGACCCTCATCAGAGAAGACAATATGTTCAGCGTCTGTATAAAGAGGTGCACGCAAAACGCGCATTTGACGTGCAAGAATACCCTGCGGGGTTGCTTTTTGAACATGAGAGAGATTTGCTGTTGCGCGAAAATCAGGTTAAATACCTCCAGGATATCCTAAAAGGCAAAAGAGTAGATGAGATTGCAGAGATTATTATGGGGAATGGAAAATCGGATGTAATAGGCCCTCTGCTCACTTTAGGTCTTTCAGATGGGAGAAGGCTCGTCTTTCTCGTCTTGCTGGAAGAGCTCATTGAAACGGAAGCACCAAAATTGCAGCGCTACGCGATGGATTTCTTTGGTCAAAAGGAGATTCGACTCAACTGGAAGGTGACTTCAAGCGAAGAATTATGGGATTTGGATCACACTTTGGAATCGATAAAAAACCAGGGTGGATTTGTCGCTATAACTCCACGTGAACTTCACGACTTTTATTTAGAAGAACAAGCGCTGTTTAGAGAATATCTAAAGGCACATCCCCTTGCTCTGCCTACGAAAGAAGATAAACTCAAACAAAACGAATACGAAAGCCGCTTAACTGCCAGAAGAAGGATTAGGGGTCTTTTATATAATGATGGTTTTGCGATTTTCGATGAAGCGCATTTACAATTCAGCTGCAAATTCGAAGTACTCAAAGCACTGGACAAGGCGCAGCAAGTTCCTCTTGCTTATCGCCACATTACGAGCAACTTTTATGCCTCTCTAACATGCGATGAGCGCATTACCTCTAAGATCTATTTCGATTGGTTTTCCGCGCGCAAGACTGATGCTCTGCCTTATTGCCAAGAGCGCGATGCAGAATGGGTGATCGATATCCTCGCGGAAAATCTATTAGATGAGAGTGTTTTAAAAGCCTGTCACATTATTGTTTCCTCTGATGATCTTCCGCGCATTAGGGCATTTTTAAAAGCGCCGGAAGGTAAATGTACTCCCCTTCCTACTGCTTGGGATAGCGCAACGAAAAATTCTCTAGGCTTTGCTCGAAGGCAATTACACGCTATTTTACCCTCGACTTTAGGAAAAATTTACGAACAAACGTATGGTCTTATTCCCAATTCCCGCCTTCCCGTCCCCTGGAGAGGAGCGCGCTGCCCCCAAACGGAATCGCAATTTGCTCACTACGGGGAATGGATGTCCCTAGCCTTTCAAAGTTATTATAAAATGGGTGCATCTAAGGAAATCCTGGAGGCGATTTTTTCACAATTAAAAACGCAAGCTCATTTAGAAATAGAAGCTTCACCTTTACTACTCCCTCTACAAGATACAGCAGCCTATAAACAATATGCTGCCCTTTTAGGAGAGGCCCTTTTGCAAAAATTCCCCGACTTTAACACACTTATCTCTCAAGAGATTGAACAGATCGCTCATGCCATTTCTCAAGACCCCCTCAAGCTTAATCTATTAGTCTCAGAACATATTTTGCCTCTCATCACCTGGTATCCCGCCCATATCGCTAGCAATGGGCAAACCCTAGCCAGCCTGTTTAGATGGGCAATTGGACTATCGGGAACCGCGTATAAAGACGCGGGAACTTACCCTAGGCGCTTTAAAACCAGCTTAGATCCCGATATTATAGGAAAAACGTTGCTAGCTCTATCCAAAGGTCCAGCACCCCTCATTTTACAACCCAAAGAGACGCAGCAAGAACAGCTAAAGGCTCTTCTGGAAACCGCAGAAGGCCATCCCCCGCACGTCATTATTGACTCCGGCGCGCTATTCAAAGATATCCCGCCTATAGAAGTTGCGCAAATTCTTTTAGACTTTGGCTCCAGGCAAAAGCCTGAGCTTATTTCTGTCATTTACTTTGATGGCAATAAGCGGCTCATTTTAAAAAAGGGATGTAAAAAACCAGAAATGTACACTCCTTCCACTACTGATGACCCATGCACGCGGATGACTTTTTACGATCAAAACCACTGTACGGGAATGGATATCTTACAACATCCAACAGCTTGTGCTTTTATGACAGTAGCTCTGGACAGCACTACCCAAAAGAGCATGCAATCGGCATGGCGCATGCGCGACCTTCCGTTTGGTCAAAAGATCACCCTGGTTTGTTCTAAAGAAGTAGCCGTCACGATTAATCGGCTAAGCGAAGGTGCGATTACAGATTTAAGAGCGGAAAACATTCTTGCCTACGTACAGCATGTCGAAATTCTCCAGCAGCTTGAAGACAACCGAAAAGCTGTTCTCCAACAGATCCGCATGGAATTTGTCCACACCTGCCAAAAAATTGTAGATAGCTTCGAAGACGAATTACGAGAGCCTTACGGCGGCGCCTATTATATGGACTCTGCCATTGTGCATACTGCCCTGCTTGAGCTGAACGATTTAATGATTACCGTCGTGCGCGACGACCCCTATGCTCAATACGAGCAGGCGGAGGAGCTCATCGAGGCTCAAAAAGTCCTTGATGCTTATCTAAAAACTCTAGTGCTGCAGTTGAGCGCATGGCATGAGAAACATAGTAAACTTTTAGGTGGGGAAAGTAACAATAGCGAATTTCAAGAGTTTTGTTCTGGCATTCCCCATCTTATTATCCCAAATTTAGGCTCGGGGAGAAACTCTATTGAAGAACTTATTCACGTATTCGGAGAGGAAATGAGTGCTTTTATTGCCTCTGTCACAAATCCCGAAAAGAGTATCCTCGCTCCAAAACTTTCCACGCAACTCTCCACTCAAGAGGGAACCGAGATTGAAGTGCAGCAAGAACAGGGACAAGATCTCAACATTGCGCAAGAGAAAACCACGCATCAAATAAGCACAATCCAAAGGCCCTATGTGGATTTTGGCCTGCCTCACCTTCCCTGGCACAGCATGGACGAAATAGGAAAGGAGGAATTTTTTAACCCTATCCCCTTAGATATCCCCCCTGCAGAAATTTCCGCGTACCGAAGAGCGCTTATAGGAAGACAATCCGAATCCACTGCTTCTCAAAACCCCATTCTCTCCGCAATGCAGACGCTAGCCCTCACCGGCCGTTATACTCATGAAGATGCGCCCTTAAATCCCGATATGCGGGGATTATTTAGCCCCGATCTTCTCATTTCCCTTAATGCCTCTTGTTCCAATTGGTCGGACCCGCCTCTGTTTGAATCACAAAAGCTATTGGAGTGGGCGCTGATCATCCAGGATAAAGAGCATCCCTACCACCCCCGCCTTCTTCTTTTATCGCGCACGGAGGCTGAATCTTTTAAAATATGGCTCGAAGAAGATGCCACTAAGAATTTAACTAGTGATAAACAGCGACCCCTTGCCTTTGCCCTCTTTTCTCCGCGTCTGCACGCCATGAACTACAACGAAGGGATTTACGCCGAAGGATCTATAAAATTACAAAGAGATAAACTATTTTCTCCATCCGGCTTGCAGCTGATCGCACAGGCAAAATTCCTCATGGGGGAAACAGCTCTCTACTCTCGTCAAGAGCGCGCCTACCTCAAAAGCTGGCTAGGCAAGCTCGGCAATCTCTCAGAGATGGAGAATTTTTTCAAAGAGGGCTTGTTGCCCGGCTCTTTGCAAAATTATGAAAATTCCCCGCTAAAAAAACTCTTTTGCGAATTACAAACAAGTACAGTTTCTGAACCTTTCTCCCCTGGGAGTTCTTCCAACAGCAGCAATCCAGCCCCAACGGATCAACAAGAGCTTCTCCCGCCTCCACCTGAGGAGGAAATCACTCCTCCAAATGATACCCCTCCTGTTGATAATCCTCATAGCCTGCCTTTCGAGACGTGGGGCGAGTGCAACGCTCTTCCATTCTTGTTGATTCTGGAGGCAAAAGAATCCTGCATTGAGTGGCTGCTCGCTAATTGGACGGGAGAATTGGCAACTTCTTGGAACAAGCCGAGGATGGGTCAACATTTAAGACTTCAAATTTCAACTATGGTATTTGAAATAGCAGATAATCTGCGATTTTCCGAAGTATTGGATAAGATACTGCTGCAGTTCACTGAATTGACTCCAAAGCCAAAGAGAATTAAGCCTTTATACGGAACTAAGTTGACAAACGAAGAAAGAGAGCAACAGAGAAGAGAACATATCAAATGGTTATTAGATAATTGGAAAGAAACGAATGTAGAAAAGATGGAAAAAGTGCGCAAAAATCTTGAACAGATTCAAATCAATTATTTATACGACTTAGTCGATAATCCTAATTTTGTAGAAACACTGAATAAATTCGTTTGAAGAGTAATTATATAGTGATTTAAAAAAATATTGAGAAAACATGGAAGAAGGCTGCGCAAATTTTTTGTCTGGAGCGAGCGACCATTGTATGAATACAAGGCGCAAGTAAAGACGAAAAATTTGCTGCAGAGCCAACGCAGTAGATTTTCTCAATATTGTTTTAAATCACTATACCGTTCGCAAAAAATAACGTCATATTTAACAAGAAGGCAGCATAAATTTTTGTATCTAGAGCGAGCGACCATTGCCGAGGGCAAGGGAGGTTTAACGAGAACCTGAATGCGCTGCTCTCATCAATAAAAACACTCCAAGAGCAATAGCGGGAAGGCTTAGCCATTGGCCCATGGTGAGTAAATGAGCATTCTGCAAGAGGCTGCTCTGCTCGACTTTTAAAAACTCGATGAGAAAGCGAAAGGAAAAGACGAGAAGAAAAAAAAGGCCGGCTATCCTACCTTGTCTTTTCAAATTGGGATGGCGTTTAACAAGCGTTAAGAGCACGAGAAAGACAAGTCCATACCAAAACGCTTCGTAAAGTTGAACGGGATGGCGGGGAACGCCCGCTAGACCGTCCACGGGATGACCAAAAACAACACCCCACGGCATCTGCGTGGGAATGCCTAAGATTTCCTGGCCGAAGAAATTTCCTATGCGGATAAACATTCCCGCAAGCGCGGTGGGAGCTACGATGAGGTCGAGCAGCCGCAAAAAGGGAAGGGATATTTTTTTGGACAAGAGCCAGAGTGCGATGAAGATGCCCACCGCTGCGCCATGGCTTGCCAGCCCGCCTTCCCAAATTTTGATAATCGCAATGGGGTGGCGCGCGATTTCCCCCCAATCTTGATAAAAGAGGACATCTCCCAAGCGCGCTCCGATTAGCGTCCCGATGACGACGTAAAGAGTCGCTTTATCGGCTATCTGCAAAGAATGGGATTTCACAGAGGCAGGCGTTGTTTTAGCAAGATATAAGCGTACGCAGTAGAGAAAAGCGCAATAGGCGCAAAAAAAGCCCAAGGCGAAGAAGAATCCATACCAGAGAATCCCCCGGTGCAAAAAAGGGAGGTCGAACTGGAACATTTCGGGTTGGGGATCCCAATAAAAAAAACCGAGCATGCTTATTTGGCAGTGGGTTTTTCTTTGCGGCGGATGGTGCGGAAGTAGCAGATCGCCCCATTCATCAATGCCGATCCAATCGCGATGTCGATGGTCCCACGCACATCGGAAGGAACGGAAAACCAGCGCAGCCCCATCCCGAGCAGAATCATGCAGGCGATCAAGCCCACATATTTCAGAGAATAGACCTGGGAGAGTTGAATCGGCTCAGGCAAAGAGTAGATCCTCTGCGTGACGCGCTTCACGGTTTTGCTCAAAACCATCCTTCCTTTAAAAAAACCGAGAAATAACCCCAAGGTAACTAGCAGCAAAGCCGATTGCTCTTTATTTTTAGTCACCGAGGAGAGTTTGGCCAGCAAATAACCCTGAGGCGAGCCTTGAAGGCAGGAGAAGACGACAAGCTTTACTCCAAAGAGCAAGAGAAAAACACCAACCGCAAACCAGAGCAATCCGGAGCACGCAATCCAAAATAGAGCACTTTTTCGCATATCAAACCTCAAACAAATACCTTCAAAAACTAGATTATCGACAAAAATGATATTGATTTCTACAATCCACACATTGATTTTGCAAATTTGGGGTCAATTCATGAGTCTTTCCATCGTCTTTATGCGAGTGCTGTTTTTCATATTGAGCATCTTTTTTATGACGTTATTCATGCTCTCCAGCCCAACTGGTTCGGCTCACACCAATGCGCTGATAGGAATTGTATTGGGACTTGCGTTCAGCTTGCTCCTCGTGGGTTTTGACATGACCTTCAAGCGCTTTAACTTGCGCTCCTTTAATATCGCCATCGTCGGCATCTTCATCGGCTACTTGATGGGAGAAGCGCTGGTTCTGGTATTGAATGCCGTGCTGGAAATCAGCCGGATTTCCATCGTCTTGCAGCCTCAAACCCTGGAAATTATCAAAATCTCACTCTTTCTCTTTGGAACCTATTTGGGAACAATTATGACCCTGCGCGCGGCGGATGAGCTTTACGTGAGCATCCCCTTTGTCAAATTCGCCCCTACCGCACAAAAAAAGAAAGATCTCATTATCGACAGCTCCGTGCTCTCGGATGCGCGCATCATCGACGTCGCCGCGACGGGCCTTTTCGATCATCAAATCATCGTGCCGCGCTTTATAGTTAAGGATCTCTATGCGCAAGCGGAGATCGGCGATGAGTTTACCAAGATGAAGGCGCGCCGCAGCCTCGATGTTATAAAAAAATTGGAAACGATCACCGAATTGGAAATTAAAGTTAACGATACAGACTTTCCCGACGTCAAAGACATACAGGGAAAGCTCGTTCGCTTGGCGCGCCTCCTAGATGCCAACCTTCTCACGGCGGACATCAGCCGGGTTCAAATGAGTTTTATAGAAGGCATCCGCATCATCAACATGCATTCGCTCTCCAATGCGCTGAAACCCTTGATGCAGGCAGGGGAATACATTAAGATTAAGATCCAGCGCTATGGAAAAGAACCCAGACAGGGCGTGGGTTATCTCGATGACGGCACCATGGTGGTCGTCAACGGAGGAGGAAACTATATCGGCGAGACGATCGATGCAAAAGTCCTTTCCGTCAAACACACGACATCGGGACGCATGATCTTCTGCAACGCCCGGGATGATGACGGAGAGACGTACACAGATGAGCACGAGCATTTAGATGACGAACGCTAACCACGCTCCCATTTTGGGCATCGGGAATGATATTATTGAAATTGACCGCATCCGCAAGAGCATCGATACCCACGGGCTTCGCCTGCTCTCTCGTCTATTCACCACAAAAGAGCAAGATTACTGTCTAAAACACAAAGACCCTGTCCCGCACTTCGCCGGGCGCTTTTCCGCCAAGGAGGCCATCGTAAAGGCCTTGGGAACGGGATTCGGCGAGCATGCCAGCTGGTTGGACATGGAAATCCTCAACGACGAAAAAGGCAAGCCCTGTGTGCATTTTTCGGCTTCATTGGAAAAAAAGCTAAAGGACAGCTGCGTGCTCGTCTCGATCAGCCATTGCGAACTCTACGTCACTGCTTTTGCCCTCTGGATGAAAAAATCACTCTAGGCGGGCGAGGCCTTTGCGCCGGCTCTTTTCAAACATGATGCGGAATAGGCTGACTGCCGCGGTTAAAAAGAGCACATTAAGCCCCATGCTAATCCAAAAATAGTGCACGGGAAAGACCCCGTGGTAGAGGACAGAGCGCATTCCTTCGAAAATATAGGTCGTGGGCAGGCACCAGGAAATGGTTTGAACCCAAACGGGAAGTGTCTCTACAGGATAATAAACGGCGCTAAAGGGAGCAAATAGCCCTCCGATCATCCACGCAAACATCTCTACGCTATGTCCCCAATAGATGATGGCGCTGGAGGCTAAAAAGCCGATCGTCCAGCCAAAAATTAATAAGGAGATGGCAAAGGGAAGAAAGGCCCACCCAATAGTAAATACTTGTAAAGCGTAGAGAAGATAAATGATGAGGCTGCAAAAGATAACGCCTATGACGAGTTTGCAAAGGGAGAGCAAAATAATCCCCACTATCCACTCTCTGAATTTTAAAGGGGTGGAGAAAAAATTAACGAGATTGCGCTGCCAGAGCTCTTGCAAAATGCAAACAGAGATATCCACCGACCCGCGCCAGCAGATCTGCCAGAAGATCAGCCCTGTCATAATGATCAGAGGCACATTGCCTACGTGAAAACTCTGAGACTGAATCCAAATGGATGTTAAACCCCAGAGCAAAATATCGACGAGCGGCCAATAAAAAAGATCGGAAAGGTGCATCAATCCCTTGCTCATGACATAGAGATAGCGGAGAAAGACGCCTTTGATGCGCTGCCATTTCATAAATCGCCTGCGATTTTAAGAAAATAATCTTCCAAAGAGGGCTCCTCGATCTGAATACTTGAGTAAGAAATACCCTCTTGCATCACCAGCTGCAAAAAGGCGGGGATCTGCGCTTCCTCGAGCGTACAGAGAAAAACGCGCTGGTCCACATGACAGGAAAACCGATGTCGCTCTGCTAAAGCAATGATGCGCTTCATGCCATCGGCAATATGCAAACGCACGCGATGAAAAGAGATGCTCTTTGCTAAATTCTTGGGCAGATCATCAGCAATGATCTTTCCATTCTTTAAAACAATGACGCGGTCGCATACCTGGGCCACTTCCTCCATTTTATGAGAAGTAAATACAATGGAGACTCCCCGCTGCTGCCTCTGTTCCAAAAGAAAAGCGCAGACATCGCGCGCAATGTCGGGGTCTAATGATGCCGTAGGCTCATCGAGGAGAACGACTTTGGGGTCGGTAAAAAAAGCCTTAACCAACATGAGTCGTGTGACTTGCCCTGCGGAGAGCGCGGCAACTTTTTCTTTGCGTTTGTCATAAATGCCAAAGCGCTTCAGCAGAGGCTCTGCCTTTTCTAAGGCATTTTCCACGCAGAACAAGTGGCCAAAACAGCGCAGGTTTTCCTCGATGGTCAGAAGATAGGGCAAGCTGGTGTAGGTGCTGGCAAAAGAGATATCCTGCAGAATATCGGAACGGTACTTAAAAAAATCTCTTCCGAAATAGGAAATCTCTCCCGACGTCGCAGCTAAAGTCCCCAAAAGCATCTGTATCGTCGTCGTTTTGCCTGAACCATTAGGTCCCAGTAGGCCTAAGATCTCCGAGGGCTGCAAATCAAAGGAAATGGCGTCGACGGCAACAAGCGGCTTTTTTTTGTTATAATAAACTTTCTTGAGTTGTTTGATGCTTAGAATGGGAGACATAAATTTACCAAATTACCAAATATTCTAGGAATTAACTTGTTTGTTGTCAAAAGAATGAAAATGGCAAACGATAAAAAAGCGTGAAGAAATTAACATGCTCGGGAAAGCTCTTCGCAAAGACCCGGTAGGCATAGCGTACGCCGAGGGTCCCCCAGATGCTCATGTGATAGGCGTAACCAATGCTTAAGTCGATGGATTCATGGTGCACGTTGGCCCACGTGTGGAAGTGGTTTGTTTTTGTGTTGACATGCCGTTTGCTGCCCAATCCAAAATAGCCTTCTAACCCCAGCATAAAGCGATGGCTGTCGCTGCAATTAGCTTCCCAGACTCCCATGGCTCTGAGCCAGGGAGCGCCATGATTGGCAATGCCCACTCCCCCCAATCCATAAGTCCGCGTGATCCATGCGCCTTCTCGAGACCATTCTTTTCCCGCCGCGGTGGTCAGCTCAAAATTAAAATCGGAGTGGTAAGGACAGCTGACATCGCGCAAGCTATGGCGCGGCACCTCGCGCACGCTAAAGCCGCTGATTAAGCTGCAGGGGTCTCCTGTGATGTCATTTAGCCAGAGGTAGCGCCCTTGCAGCGCCCAACTGCGCCAACTAAATTTTTGACGCGGCGTTGCGGTAAGTTCGAACTCCGCCTGCACATCCCAAGATTCCGAGGGGACAAACCCCAAATCGAAGGCGAGCAGCTTGTCGTTGGAGGGGCTTTGCAATTGGACGGCTGCATCGTCGACCTTGTGGTAACGGCTATAAGTAAACGCGGTCTGCCACTCAAACTCGTAAGTATTTCCCAGCCAGGGTTTGGTATAGAGCGACCAGGCATTTTCGGCAAAGCTAATGCAAAGAGCTAAAAAAAAAACTTCTCTATACAAAATTAATGTCCCAAGGGGGTTGCAAATTCTTCTCTGGCCGATAGCCATTCCTCGGCGTCTAGCGCTGCCATGCAGCCTGAGCCCGCAGCCGTCACCGCCTGCCTATAGACATGATCCTGGACGTCACCTGCGGCAAAGACTCCCTTAATACTCGTCAGGGTCGACCCGAGCTCTATTTTGATATACCCATTGGGCTCGAGGGCTAGCTGTCCTTTGAGAAAACCGGTATTGGGCTCATGGCCGATCGCAAAAAACACTCCGCCAGCTTCCCGACGCGATTCTTGCTGTGTTTGGACATCTTGCAATACAACTGCTGAGACGACCGATTCTCCTTCAACGCGGATGAGGACGTGGTTCCAAATGACCTCTATCTTGGGATTGCGCTTGGCGCGTTCGATCATAATCTTGGAGGCCCTGAAATGGTCCCGCCGATGGACGATATAGACTTTTCTTGCAAATTTGGTTAAAAAGGCCGCCTCTTCAACGGCGCTATCCCCTCCTCCGATCACAAAGAGATCTTTGTTGCGAAAGATAGGCGCCGCCCCATCGCAAATCGCACAGGCAGAAACCCCCTTTTGCCACAGCTCGCCATCTCTGGATCCGGGCACATCCAGACGGCGCGCATTGGCCCCCGTGGCGATGATCAGCGCATCGGCCAAAACCGAAGTGGAGCTGCCCTTGACCGTGAAGGGAGAGGCCTTCAGATCGACCTCGATAGCATCTTCGGTAAGGATTGTCGTGTCAAAGCGCACGGCTTGCTTGCGCATCTTCTCCATCAGCTCCGGCCCGTTGACTCCATCGGGAAAGCCGGGGTAGTTTTCGACATCGGTCGTGGTCATGAGTTGCCCGCCGGCGGGTCCAGTATAAAATCCTTCAAACAACAAGGGAAAGAGATTCGCCCGCGCCGCATAAATCGCCGCGGTAAAGGCCGCAGGTCCCGATCCAATAATGACAAGTTTTCTTCGTTCCATGAACCTATCCCAGCGCTGAAAGTGAAAGCGTTGATTTTAAATGCAAAACGGAATTATACACAAGTGAACCCAAAAGTTGGAAGTTTTACCAATCCTGGCGTCTCAGAGAACGTCTCTCAGATTTTTGTTTGGCTAAGCAGGCCCTATCCGGAGGATCTCAGGGAGGGCAAAAGTCCAACTTTTGGGTTCACTTAATGTATGGAACCAGAAAAATATATCCTATGCAAAAAAACTCAAGGAAAAGTAAAATTACCGTCAACCTCGGCGAGGTTCTTCAATAAAATTTAAAATTTAAGGGAAGATGCGCAGCGTTCGATTAGAAAAGCTAAAAAAATCGTTTAGAGATGGCACGGTCATCTCGGATGTCAGCTTGAACATTCCTGCGGGTAAATTTTTCGCATTGCTCGGGCCGAGCGGATGCGGAAAGACCACTCTGCTTCGCCTAATTGCAGGCCTGGAAAAGGCAGACGTTGGAAAAATTTATATCGGCGATGACGACATCACCGATTTGCCCATTCACAAGCGGCCTGTTAACATCGTATTCCAAAACTACGCTCTATTTCCCCACCTCGACGTGTTCGACAATGTCGCTTACAGCTTAAAGCTTGAAAAATTGCCCAAACAGGCCATTGAGCAAAAGGTGATAAAAATCCTCGAGGCCTTTCATCTGGAATCTCACATCTACAAGCGCGTCACGGAGCTCTCAGGCGGACAGCAGCAGCGCGTCGCCCTGGCGCGGGCCATTGTGAACGAGCCCGATGTTCTCCTCCTCGATGAGCCTCTGGCAGCTTTGGACTTTAAGTTGCGCGAAAAGATGCTCATCGAGCTCATCGAATTGCAAGACAAACTCAAGACGACCTTTCTCTATGTCACGCACGATCAGTTCGAAGCACTGACTGTCGCGGACCAAATGGCCATCATGAATACGCGAGGGGAAATCGAACAGATAGGCACGCCCAAAGAAATTTATGAGTTTCCCATTTCTTCTTTTGTCGCGCGCTTTGTCGGCACGACGAACATCATGATGGGAAAGCTGTGCAATCTCGACAAAGAGCCGGAAATCGACATCCCGGAACTGGGGCGCTTTAAAATTGATCTTTCGCAAAAAAAGGAGTGGATGCCGGAAGGGTGCGACATCATCATGAGCATCCGACCCGAGAAGATCTTTATTTCCAAAAACGAAGTGAAGAACTTTTCCAATACCTTGAAAGGGCATGTGCAATCCATCGTCTATCACGGCAGATCCACGCAATACAACATTCTCCTGAAAAACGGCATGCGTATACAGGTGTTCGAGCAAAATGAAGAACACTTTCCCCAGCAGGTGATCGATTACGACAACGAAGTGAATCTGTATTGGCAAAAAGAAAATGTGGTGATTTTAGAAAAATGAGAACTAAACTATTAAATACTTCCAGAGCCGACTTTCCCTTAGCCGCCGAGGATGTGCCGCGCCGGCGCGGATGGCGCTATCTATTTAAGCGCAAGGACAGCGTTGCGCACACTTCCTCAAGCCTAGCCGCTTCGCAAATCCCCTTTACCTTTGGCGCTCCTGCGATGATCTGGCAGATTCTCTTTTTCTATCTGCCCCTGGCCCTAATTGTCGTCTCTAGCTTTCTCAAAGTCACCGACGCTGGCGCTATCGCCGGAGTGACATTCGACCACATCTGCTTTTTTCTGCGTCCCCTCTACCTCAAAGTCATTTCCTCTTCTTTTATTTTAGCGATCAGTAATACCCTGCTCTGTTTTCTCATCGCTTATCCACTAGCCTACTTTGTTACCTTTACGGGAAAGCGCTTTGGCAATCTGTGTTTAATTCTGATCATTATCCCCTTCTGGACAAATTTTCTGCTGCACGTCTACGCCTGGTTTTTCGTCCTCGATAAAGATGGGTTTTTAAACGTCTTGCTTCAGAGCTTAGGGCTCATACACAATCCCGTCAGCCATCTCAACAGCTCCTTTGCCATCATGGTGATGATGGTCTATTACTATTTGCCCTTCATGGTCTTCCCCTTGTACTCTTCACTAGAGCGCATCGATGTGCGGCTCATCGAAGCCTCGCGCAACCTCGGCGCGACATGGCTGCAGACATTCCGTCAAGTCCTCCTCCCCCTGACAAAGCGCGGGCTTAAAGCGGGATTCTTTCTCGTCTACATTCCCTCCTTCGGCGAGTTTGCCATCCCAGAGCTTATGGGGGGGGATAAGCAGATGTTCGTCGGCACCGTGATCGCCGATTACATTTTAGGAGAAGAAACCGGCGCTTTGGGCGCTGCGTTTACCGTGCTAGCTCTCTCCTTCATGCTGATCAGCGCCATTACCATCTATTGGGTCATCGATCGCCTGATCCCGGGAGAATCTCATGGTTAAAAGTGAATCTCTGGGAAAGATCTGCAATTTCATCCTCGTGGCGGCGACCTATCTTTTCCTCTACGTTCCGTTGATCGTGCTGCTCGTCTTTTCTTTCAATACGGAGGCGTTCCCCTCCCCTTGGAAAGGATTTACGTGGAAGTGGTATATCGAGCTGTTTAATACAGCTCCCCTATGGGACTCTTTTTACAACTCGCTCATCGTAGCCACAAGCTCCACCCTCATCAGCTTGACGATGGGAGTCTTTCTCATTTTCTATGCCGCGCAAGGCGGACGCATCGGAAAATTCCTCAACCTCTTCTACGGAAATGTCGTCGTTCCCGAAACGGTGCTCGCCGTCAGCTTGCTCAGCTTTTTCAGCCTTGTCTCTATTCCCTTGGGTTTGACGACATTGATTCTGGCGCACACTGTCTTAGGATTAGGGCTAGTCATCCCCATCTGCTATGCGCGCTTTTTAGAGCTGGACCAGCGCATGACAGAAGCCTCGCTAGTGCTAGGCGCGACTCCTTTTCAGACTTTTTTTAAAATCACCCTTCCGCTTTTGCGACCTGCACTGCTCGCCACGGGCCTTTTGATCTTCATAATTTCTTTCGATGACTTTATCCTCTCCTATTTCTGCACAGGAAGTACCTCGCAAACGCTTTCCCTCTATATCCTCTCTATGCTGCGCTCGGGGATTTCCCCAATTGTCAATGCTCTCTCAGCGGTGCTTTTAGTCTTGAGCAGCGTGCTCGTCATCATTTTCTTCTCCTTAAAGACACGTACACGCATCCTATGAGAAAATTTTTGATACGATCAGCTATTGTTCTCTTGTGGATCGCCCTCATCGGCTGCGCCCTCTATTGGCCTACGTGGGAAATCGTGCGCTACGATGAAAAGACCCTCAACATCTTTGCCTGGGGCGATATTTTAGAGCCAGACGTGATCTCCGCCTTTGAAAAGGAGACCGGGATCAAGGTAAATCTCAGCCACTACTTTTCCAATGAAGAGTTGATCGTCAAATTAAAAGCGACGGGTGGAGTGGGGTACGATCTCATCATTCCTTCCGATTACGCCGTAACGATACTCAAGAACTCTAGTCTCATCAAAGAGATTGACAAGGACAAGTTCTCCTATTGGGCTGCGATCAATCCTTCCCTGCGCGGCCTGTGCTATGACACGGACAACAGCTACTCGATCCCCTGGGAATGGGAACTCTATGGCTTTGGCATCGACAAGGAGTATTTTAAAGATCCCTTCGAGCCCTCCTGGAAAATGCTCTTTGATCCCTCCTCTGTGCATTACAACATCACTATGGTCAACGACTCTATTGAAGCGGTCGACTTTGCCTCTTATTACCTCTACGGGCTGGACCCAAATATCACGGATGAGCGCATCGAAGAGATTAAAAATGTCTTAGTGCGCCAAAGAGATTGGGTCACCGCGTATGCAAATTTCCGCGGCGACTATTTTCTGGCGACGCGGACATGCCCTTTGATTATCGCTTCGAGCTCCTATATCTGGCGCACCATGAGGCAGTTTGATTTTGTCTCTTACGTCGTCCCCAAAGAGGGCAGCTTCATAACCGTGGAAAACTTCTGCATCCCCAAAGCGACGCAAAAGGAGGATCTGGTTTACCGCTTCCTCAATTACGTCTATTCCCCGCAGTCAGTTGCCTCACATTACATAAGTTACGGCTATTTTCCCTCTACTCTGCACGCACTGACCCTCTTAGAGCTCGATCCTCAAGCGGAAAAACTTATTCGTTCCTCTCCTGCGGAATTTCAGAAATTCCATTTTTTACAAAGAAACATTCCTCAAGAAAAGGTGAGAGATATCTGGGTTACAGTTAAGAGATAATTGAGAGGGTGTCTACAAAGTCAGCTCAAAAGAATCCAAAAAGCGACGAAGCCTGACTGTGTAGACACCCTCTGAAAAGCAAGGAGGTTTTGTATGTCATCTTCTTCACACTTATATATACCACCACAAACATATACGTTTCCACTTACCACCCCCGAAAATAGATACGGAGTTGATGTAATCTATTATCAATATGTGTTGACGAAGATCGGTAAGAAAATCGCAACCTCTCCGCATTGCTGCTACTTCACTTTTATCAAGCAATTAAAGTCTATAAACGAAGCTGTGTCGCAGATCAAAAAGCTTGATTTGAGAAATTTAAAGCATCGTATAGCCGAATTAGAAGACACTTGGCGACATACCCTGACCTTGTTACAAGAAAAATCCGCAGGCTCTCTTGTCCCTCGCATAAAGGAGCTTGCAGCAAACCTCAATAAGAAAAGCTCCTTTGCTCTAATCTGTCAATTTGAAGAAATGGAAGATTCCTTTTCAAAATTGGAAAAGGAAATCACCGCTCTAAGCGAAGTGACTTCCCCTGTCTTAAAAGACAATATATTAAGTGCACAACTAGAATTGGGCGCAACCAAAACGACTCTTCTTCAGAAGCGATTAAAGCCATATTTAGAAGATAATTTAAAAACTTGTGATCAAGTGATTAAAATCAGTTTTCAATCTCTTCTTCAGCACATCTCTACTTCTAAGGTCGGCGTTTTAAGCTTATCCTCAAAGCCACAGCCTATAAAAAATTGAGATTCTTCTAAAAAAGGATTTTCGTTATGCCAAACCCCGTGTGCTTACGCGAAATACCTATGGAGTACGTGCGTCCGCATGTCACGCTCTCTCCTTCTCCTGAAATTTATAAACAGCAGGTAAACCAATATCTGAGATCGTTAGACAACATAAATCGCGCTATCCTCGCCTCAAATTTGTGTTGCTATTTTGCTTTTATAATCGTTTAAATTGACATTGATAAAATAGCTGCATCGAAAGCTTCAGACAAAGTGGCTATGGTAGGTAAAAGTTCTCGTATTTTTGTTTTCATATCTCTAGAGGGATGAGCTCTATTTTTTGTATAAATTCAGCTCTGACTTCCTCGTTTCTTTCCTTGTAAAGCGTAGTCTTTTTTTTCTTGTGATCTTAAGTCGTTGCAAAGCATAAAAAATAGCTTGCAAAGTCGTATTAAAATGAGTTGCCATTTCTGACAAGAAATGGTCCGGGTTTTTCTTAATGCGTATGACAGCGCGCCAGACGACAGTGCCGTTGGCGTTTTTGCGTTTGTAAATGGATGCCATGTTCCAACCTCAGTTAGAGTTTTTGTTGGATTGGATGGCGTGCTGGTTAAGAGTGTTTTTTACTGCACCGCCATTGCACCGTAAGGATGACATTTAAACTTGAACTTGATATTCAATCAAGTTCCTTATGCCTTAAGTGCAACGAATTGTGCTGGTTAGAAATGTGGGGCAAGGAGGGATTGAACCTCCGACCTACGGGTTATGAGTCCTCATCGAACAACGTGCCACAACAAGTGACAGCTCATAACCATAGCAAAGTTAAAGCTTTAAAGAGAACGGAAAGTTGTAGCTTAATGTAAAAAGTTGAGACTTGTTGCGCCGAAGTGCACCAAATTTGCACCAAACTTCTATCCGAAAGTAAATCACGTAAAATTTTTTTATACCGTCGTTTCAAATCCCTCTTGAATAGGAATTTTTGAAGGGATACAATTTCCAGCTTTAGTAAGGAATTTTATGCAATTCAAAAACCTCTTAGCATCTGCCCTCACATTTTTCGTTTTACCTGGATTGATGTGGGCACACGATCCCCAATACGAGCTCTGGTACAGTAGGCCTGCAAAAAAATGGGAAGAAGCTTTACCCATAGGTAATGGCCGGTTGGGAGCCATGATATATGGAAATGTTCAAGAGGAAATCATCCAGCTTAATGAAGACTCCATGTATTCGGGCAAGCATCAAGATGCAAATAATCCCGAATTTTTTGAAGGATTGCTGGAAGTGAGAAGACTGCTTGCGGCTGGAAATTATGAAAAAGCGCACGAAGTTGCTGAGAAAAAGCTCATTTGCCAAAGTGGAGGTTCTCACCATTGCTCGACAGCTAATTGCGATTATGGCTCTTACCAAACTTTAGGCGATCTTGTGTTAACGTTCCATCATGAGGGAGATGTAGGAAAATATGATCGGATGCTTGATCTGAAGCAAGCGATTGTAACAACTGAGTATGAAGTAGATAAGGTAAGATATCAAAGAGAGATTTTCTCAAGCTATCCTGAGCAACTCATTGTTGTTCGGTTAACTGCTGATAAGCCAGGGCAGTTAAATTTTGATACCACTCTTAGGAGATCGGAAAATGCTTCCCTGTCCATAGACGGTTGTTCTTTAATCATGACAGGAAATCTCTATCCAGGCGGTATCGACTATGGAGCAAATGTAACAATTCTTCCTTTAGGCGGTTCTTTGGAAAAAAGCGAAGGCGGTTTTTCAGTAAAAGAAGCGGACGAAGCGTTGATTTTTATAACTGCAAGCACAACCTTTCGTGAAGAAAATCCTGTGCAAACCAATCGTGAGAATTTTAAGAATGCGAGCACTTATACATATGAGCAGTTGAAGGAAAGGCATATCGAAGATTATCAGCGATTATTTAATCGATGTCTTTTGGATCTTCCTACAAGTTTTACCTCTCAAAAATCAACCTCTCAAAGACTCTGGGGTATGAAAGAGGGGGCTTTGGATCCCAGTTTGTTTTCTCTCTATTTTCATTATGGGAGATATCTACTCATTTCCTCTTCAAGAAGTCCATTTTTGCCTGCAAACTTGCAAGGAATATGGTCAGACCAAATTCTTACTCCCTGGTGTGGAGATTTCCATCTTAACATCAATTTACAAATGAATTATTGGCCGGCTGAAGTGACAAATTTGTCAGAATGCTCAGATCCATTAGATGCATTTGTTTTTTACCTGGAAAAATACGGACAAAAGACGGCACAAGAGATGTATCATGCTAAAGGTTGGGTGGCTCACCATATTTCCAACATTTGGGGGTTTACAGCTCCGGCAGAGCATCCGAGTTGGGGACTATTTCCAGGAGGATCTGCTTGGCTTTGTAGGCATCTATGGGACAAATACTTATTTCATCAAGACCAGAAATACTTAGAGAAAATTTATCCCACTTTAAAAGGGGCCTCACTCTTTTATTTCGACACTCTATACGAAGATCCTCTTACAAAGTATTTGTTACCTAACCCATCGAACTCTCCTGAAAATCAATATGTTTTGACACCGAATAAAGTAGGATATTTGAGTAAGGCTGCCACAATCCAACTGAGCTTAACTCGTGATATTTTTGACATTGTAATGAAAGCCTCTCAGATCTTGGATATTGATAGAGATTACTCTGATCAATTGAAAGAAGCTTTAGCTAGGCTTTACCCCTATGAAATTGATTCACAGGGTTTATTGAAAGAATACGAAGAAGATTTTCCCTTACCTTTCCCTGGCCATCGACATATGTCTCATCTCTATGGGTTGTTTCCAGCTTATGATCAATCTATAGCGAACTCTCCTCAGTTGTTAGAAGCTGCGACAAAGTCTTTAAATCATCGTTGGGAAAATGGGTTTGGTCAAACAGGATGGAATTTAGGATGGACGATTAATTTATTTGCTCGAACGCAAGATAAGCAGAAAGCTTATCAGGCTCTTGTACAGATGTTAGCATGTTCTACTTTGCCTAACTTGTTCGATAATCATCCTCCGTTTCAAATAGATGGAAATTTTGGGGGTGTAGCGGGAATTGCAGAAATGCTTTTGCAAAGTCATACTGGAGAGATAGTTCTTTTGCCGGCATTACCTGATTCTTGGAAAGATGGTTCTGTTAAGGGTTTATTAGCTAGAGGAGGGTTGGAAGTCTCAATGGAATGGCACAACTCCCAAATAAAAAAGGTCGAGTTAGAGGCTAAATCATCAAATACATTTCATGTTCGATTTCCTGCTGGCCATAGGCTGACACAGGTATTAGTCAATGGAAATGGTCAATCTTTTGACTCTGCGGAAACTTTAGAAATTTCTCTAAAAGCAGGAGATAAGGTCCTGATCAAAAATTATTAATGACTTTCTATTAAACGTTGAAGATGATAGCGATGATTTTTTTCTTTTGTCACAATAAAATCAGCGTACTGTTTAATCAAAGGCTCTGCAAGTCTTCGATATTTTGACAAAGACTTCGTTCTTAATTCGGCAAAGGCCGCATTGGAATGACATATTTTCAAAAACGATTTCGCCGGCTTTGATCTTTAATTCTTTGGCGTCAGGCTTATCCCCCATGTCTTGAGGATCAAGCATCACAGAATAGGCCTGTTTTGCTATGCCAAAGGACTGGAAGAAAGCAGGTAAAGCTCCACCGACAGTCCACATGACTGCTGCAATGTTCCACATAGTGCCGAAGACTTGGGCCACTTCTCCTGTCGTGATTTGGTGCTGAAGCCATAAATAGATGACGAATCCGTTGATTCCTATAAAACAGATAGTGGCATAAAAGAAGGATGTGACACTGCGCATTTTTTCGACATATCTTCTAGCCAAAACATTGGTTTTCTCTTCTTCATTAGACTTCTTTCGAAACTCATCGGGCTAGCTCCAAGTTATAAATTCCGGCGATTAGGTTGAAGCGAAGCGCAAACCTTTTCCGCCTATTGCGGTAGCGATCGGCAATGATCTTAAACCGCTTCAGGCTTCCGATAACG
>DASXPV010000055.1:0-57077 GCA_036493355.1 Rhabdochlamydiaceae bacterium | reverse complement strand
TCCCATCCCGAACTCAGAAGTCAAGCCCTTCATCGCCGATGGTACTGTACGCAAGAGTACGGAAGAGTAGGACGCCGCCAAGTTTTGTTTACACAACACCCCTGACAGCGCAAGCTGCTCAGGGGTTTTTTTATTTAGTTTTTAAGTTTTATCCTAAACAATTTGGTTCTCAGCTGTTGAGGGCGTAGGATACTTGAGAAGAGCAGCGGCTCTTTTGGGGTTTTCTTGCTTTTGAAAGTACGCTCTATATGAACTTGGTAGTTTATCGTATTCTTTAAAGGCTTTTTCATATGTTTTATAAAATGTTTTATATGCCTTAAAGTCTTTAGCAAAATAAGTATCAGGAACAGGGCATGTTCCATATTTTGTAAAGATATCCCGATAATTTTGGGGGATCATTTCTTCGTATATATTATAAATTGCATCAAGATTCTTTGGCTTATTTAGAAAATA
Source organism: Rhabdochlamydiaceae bacterium (assembly GCA_036493355.1). Classification (GTDB taxonomy): domain Bacteria; phylum Chlamydiota; class Chlamydiia; order Chlamydiales; family Rhabdochlamydiaceae; genus JABDFI01. The sequence continues at coordinate 56,624 of DASXPV010000055.1, read as the reverse complement.
AGCGATTATTTTTAAGGTAATTCCAATTGTTAATGATCCACCGGAAATTATAAATAATTGATACATGGGAATATCTGGTAGGAAACCGAAATCTGAGCCGATCCAAATGGTGAGGAATCCTGCTACAGCTAAGATCAAAAAGAGATACGCAAGTCCATTTGTGAACGTCGCAGGACGGCAACAGCAATAAGTGCGTTCAACTGGAATCTTTGCGCGAAAATTTGTAATTAACTCTGTAGCAGTTCTTCCAAATTCATTTCTCGCCACAGCTGCTTGTGTTTTCTTTTGCATATCTTCCGATTTACACTGCTCTACGATTTTGTCGGGAGTTTCATCCGACACATCTTCCTCTGCTATATCTTTGTAAACAAAGAAATATAAAGGGGTTGTAATGGCTGTCATAACTTACCTTTTCATTAAATTCATATTTTATTATACCAGGAAAAGTAAATTATTTTCAATTATTAAATGATTTTTGTTTAAATATGTAAGCTGTTTATTTTTAAAGAAATGAAGGAAATGAGGTAGTGGCTTGCTTATCTGCTTTTACCGTCGTCCTTAACAAATAGGACGCCACCAAGTTTTTATTTAAACAACACCCCTGGACAGCGAGAGCTGCTCAGGGGTTTTTTATTAGACTTCTTTCGAAATTAAATTTTGGAGTGTATATTCTAGCCTCTTAATGAAGGAGGCAAAATGAAATTTAAGACTGTAAAGGGATTAGATAAAGAAAAATTTCGTCGTTTAACAGGTGTAATGAGTTGCTTGTGATGAATATTTGAATTTAAAAAAGCCCTTGGTTGCATGAGCAGCCAAGGGCCGAAGAGTGGAATAAGATTGTGATTTTTTGTTTATTTGCGTTTGTCTTTGTTGTCGTTCTTATCAAAGACTGTATCAATGCGCTGGCTCAAGGATGGGAGTCCTCGCGTTGGTCGCAGCATTGTCCCTGTTTTAACAATATTTTTGTGAATGGCGCGATAATACATTTCGGAAAGAGTTTCATAGCTCGTGGTTATTGGCGGGGGAGTAGGCTCGCTGAAGTATGAAGCTTGAATACTCTTTTGTTTTGAGCGATGGGTCTCATAGTCTTTTTTCATGCTTTCCGGTAAAAGCGCTCTTTTATCTGCCAATGCTTCGAGTTGTTCTTGTAAATCTTCTAATTCAAATTCCTCGTCTGCTAGTTCATTTTTTTCAGCTAACAGCGGGTCATTGAAAAGTGCAGAAAAACTTGCTTTATTTTGATGTTCATCGGGGACATGGGGAGAAGAACCTGCTGGCGTTTTTGGGGTGCCTGCAATAACATATACACCTGGAGAAGATGTATGTGATTGAGCTGGTTGTCCATTTAGACTGTTAAAAAATACTGCTCCTGCCTTGGTAACAGATCTTTCTTCTACCTGTTTTGGTAGTGTAGATTCCGGACTTGTTCCAGCGGATCCCAATACTTGTTTTGTTACTGGTGTTGGTGATATATGTGATGACATGTTTTGTTTCTCCTTAATTTATTACATTAGTATATTTTTTGCTGATATTTCTATTTTACTTTTCGATCTAAACAAATTAACAAATATTGGTTATTTATTTTCTTTTTCCATCGCTTTTTTCGAATATGTTAATAATTTTCGAGTATAGAGAAGGTTTGCTAATCATCGAGCTATGAATCTGGTTATAAAAGTCGAAAGCAGTCTCATCAGATGAGGTAGATGTCGTTGTGGGGGATGCCAATCGACGAGGGCCCATTGGCCTAGGACGGGCATCTTCATTATCATCGGTTCTTTCTGGTATGCGTTCATTATCTAGTTCCGCGATTTCTTCTTCCAATGCAGTTCCGTATTCTTCAGGAGTTAGGACTGGGACTTGATATACTGCTTCTGGTTCTTCTTTAGGTTCTTCTTGAAATATTTCAGGCACTTGAAAAACTTCTTCATCTTCAATGTCCTCTATCGTTGGAACTTCTTGTGCTTTATCAAGTGAGGTGGAGAAAACTGTGTAGCCATAATTTTTTGCTGGCTGAGTTGATTGTTGTTGCGTGGGTTGAGGCATGAACTGAAAGGTTTCTTTAACTGCTACTGTAGTGAGTTTCTCGTTAGGAGGTGTGGACTCCGTACTGGAAACGCTTCGGTTTAATATTAGATCTTCTGGGGGTGTGGATCTATTACTTACTTTTGATGACATAATTAATACTCCTAAATTTTCTGTTTGTATCTAATTATTTTATAATATTAAATTATTTTTGTAAATAAATTATTTTCAATTTAAATAAAATTAATAAATAATTCATATTAAGTTAGTTGGGAAAAAATGGATAATTCGAAAATTTTAAAAAACCTTGTAAGAGAGGTCATGTTTAACTCACAAGGCCTTTAGGTAAGTTCTTTAATAGCGATTACTGAACACTTCTACTTCGAAGAATTTTCCATTTTTGTGTTCCATTTTTCTAGTCTCAATATATGAAAAATCGGAAGGAATTGCTGTCTGGGGCCCTGTAAGCGACTTTCTGCTTTCAAGATCGTAGAATACTTCATCCAAATTTCTTTCAATTGTTGGATTAGGTTCTTGATCTTCAGATAAGGGTAGTTCCTCTGTCTTGATCTTATATATTTCTACGACTTCTTTGGATTGTACTCCTTTATAAGCCAGATATGTTCCTAATAATCCAACAATGCCTAAAAATGCGGGCCAAAAGTAGACTGTGAAATTATATGTTCCTGGAAGTATAAAGGTGTTCGTTGAAAAAAGAACTCCCACTGTAACAGCTGTAATTACTAGTGCTCCAACAACAAACAAAGTGCCAACAACAGCTGCAACTTTTCCCTTTGTTGTTACTTTTTCCTTAGCTGGAAAACAAGGTGCCTGAGAGGAATCCGAAGTCGTTGGGGTAGGTAGTGAAAAATATGAAGTTGTTAAAGCCATTTTAATCTCCGATTTAATTTTCTTTTAATTATACAGTATCTTTAATTTTTATTAAAGTAATATTAACAATTTTAAAATAAATCCATAAGATGCTTAGTTGTAATGAAATATTTACTTTGTTTTTAAAGTCTGGCTAGAAAAATGTGGAGAATCGGGTTCTTTTTCTGGATGACAGCACAGACAGCTCCAGATGCGTTGACAAAAGTTCTTGGAAGGAGGAAGGGATTCTGTAGGAAAAGAATAATAATGAGAAGCTGTTGTAACTGTCTCTAAGTCAGTAGTTTGTGGAGATTGTAGGTTTATTTGCTGTTCATTTAAGGTTGGCCATAAAACGGGTTTAACAGACATGGGTCACCCCTATTCTTCGGGGCGCATGATGGGGAAATAAAGGACGTCGCGGATGGAATGTGCCTTGAGAAAGAGCATACATAGCCGATCGATGCCGATGCCGAGGCCTCCAGTAGGGGGCATGCCTTGGCAAATAGCCTCGATAAATTCCTCGTCCAGGGGAGGGGCTTCGAGATCGCCCGCGGCGCGCTTTTGGGCCTGCTGGAGGAGGAGCTCTCTTTGCAAAACGGGATCGTTGAGCTCGGTATAGGAGTTGCAGAATTCCCCGCCAAGGATGAAGGTTTCGAAGCGCTCGACAAATTTTTCGTCGCGCAGCTTGGGGTTGCGGTGCAGTTTGCAGAGGGGGGTAGTTTCAATGGGGTGGTCGATGATATGGTGAGGCTGGATGAGGTGCTCTTCTACAAATTCTTCGAAGAGCATGGCGATAAGGGCCCCCCGGGAAGCGGCATTGAGGGTTTTAGGGTCTATTTTGCCCCTGTCGTAGAGACGGTCGCGTATCTGTTCTTCTGTAAGATCGTCGATGTCGATAAACGCATAGGTCTTCAGACTGTCTTTCATGGAGAGGCGCTTCCAAGGAGTCTTGAGGTCGATAGTGATAGGCTCTTGTGCTTTTTCGGGGGTGATACTGAGCTGTGTAGTGCCAAAGAGTTCTTGGGCGATGTGAGCAAAGAGGTGTTCCGTAAGGTGCATCATGTCGTTGTAATCCCAGTAGGCCGCGTAGGCTTCAAGTTCGGTAAATTCGGGATTGTGGGTGCGATCAATGCCCTCATTGCGAAAGACTTTCCCCATTTCGAAGATTTTGAGGTGGCCCCCGACGATGAGTTTTTTTAAGGGGATTTCCAATGAAATGCGTAAAAACATCTCTTGCTGAAGGGCGTGCAGCTGTGTCGTAAAGGGGCGCGCTTGGGCTCCGCCATAGACGTTTTGCAAGACGGGGGTTTCCACTTCGATAAAGCCCTCTTTTTCAAAATAGTTGCGCACGAGTCTAAGGATGCGGGAGCGAGTGAGGAATGTCTGAACGACGTCCGGGTGGTCGATGAGATCGACCCAGCGCTTGCGGTAGCGGACTCCTTTATCGACAAGACCGCTGTGCTTATCGGGAAGAGGAAGAAGGCTTTTGCAAAGGAGGGTTACGGTTTTGGCAAAGAGGGTTATTTCGCCTTTCTGCGTGCGGAAGAGATAGCCGTCGATTCCCAAAATATCGCCGAGGTCGATTTTCTTTTCGATGAATTTCATGGTGGACATTTCAGGAGTGGGATGATAGCCCACCACATGGGTATGGTCGCGATTGAAGAGAATTTGAATGCGGCCTGTCTCATCCTGAATATGGGCAAAAGCGTTCTTGCCCATCGCTCGAAAGAGGATGAGGCGCCCGGCTACGCTTGTGCGCACTGTGGTCTCCTTCTCCGCGTCTTCGCTATGGCCGAGCTCTTGGTCCTGATAGCGTTGAATAATATCTCCCGGTGTTGCTGCAGGGGAAAACTTAGGAGGAAAGGGGTCGATTCCCAGCTGCTTGATTTCCTCTAATTTTCTAGAGCGATTGAGGAATTCTTCCTGGGAATGGTACTCGGGGTCGATTAGGGTCATAGGATATCATTTAAATTGAAAAAGGAGAGTATAAAGGATTGTTGATGAAAATTCAATAAGTAACAAAGGGCAGGGTTTTAGAAGAAAGTGCTCAAGGGATCAATATCAATATAAAGACGGAGTCCTGAAGGGAGCTTTTGTCCTTTTATCGCAGCAAGATGGGGTAGAAGAGGTTGCATTTTTTCTCCTTTGATCAAAAACTGAAAGCGAAATTTTCCTTTAACGCGTGCATAGCCGCAAGGGGCGATCGGAAAGAGCGCAAAAGAAGAGGGAAGGCGCTGCACAAGAGAGTTGCGCAGGAAAGTGGCGTACTCCTTAACCACATGCTCTTCTTCTCCGCTAAAGAGGATTTTTGCCAGATGGGCAAATGGGGGGTAGTGGAAGTGTTCGCGAATGGCGATTTCCAAGGCGTAAAATCCTTCATAATCTTGCTCTTTGGCACGCGCGATAATGGGGTGGTCGGGCATTTGCGTTTGGATAATCACTTCTCCTAAAAGCGCGCCGCGACCGGATCTTCCGGCTACCTGGGTCAGGAGCTGAAAGACGGTTTCGCTAGAGCGAAAATCGGGGATCTGCAGGCTGGCGTCGGCGTTGAGTATGCCCACTAAAGTCACAGAAGGGAAGTGCAGGCCCTTGGCAATCATTTGCGTTCCAATGAGCACGTCTGCTTTACCGGCTTTGAACTGTTTGAAGAGTAGCTCATGGCTGCCTTTGTGGCGGGTTGTGTCGGCATCCATGCGCAAGGTGCGCACGCTGGGGAAAATGGCGTGTAATGCGCGCTCTAGCATTTCTGTTCCTGCTCCGCGGAACTTAAAATCTCCCTCGGCTTGGCAGTGGGGACAGCGGGTGGGCAGAGGGGAGAGGCGATAGTCGCAAAGATGGCAGGCGAGCTGGTTGTTCCCGAGGTGAAAGGTCAGGCTGACATCGCAATGGGGACATTCTAGAGCCTGGTTGCAGCTTAAGCAGAGGCGCGCTGTATGGAATCCGCGGCGGTTTAAAAAGAGCAGTGTCTGCTCCCCGCGCGTCATACGCGCTTGAATGGCGTCGAGGAGGGCTTGGGAAAAAAGCGTAAAGCCTTGCGCTTTGGTATATTCTCGACGCATGTCGATGATGTGCACTTGGGGCAGTGCTGCGGCGTCGGCGCGCGCCTTGAGACGATCGAGGATGTATTTTCCCTGCAGCGCGTTGTAGTAGCTTTCTAGAGAGGGCGTAGCGCTGCCCAAAAGGACGAGGGCTTGCGAGAGTTTTCCTCGCATCACGGCGACATCGCGCGCATGGTAGGAGGGAGTTTCTTCCGATTGCTTGTAGGAAGCATCGTGTTCTTCATCGACGATGATCAAACCCAGGTGGGGAACGGGGCTGAAAATGGCAGAGCGTGCTCCTACAACGATGGGAGCCCTTCCCTGATGGATGTGATGCCACGTGTCGCGTCTTTGTCCATCGGAGAGGCGATGGTGCAAAATGGCGATCTTCTCTTTGAAGCGCCCCTTTAAGCGTTCCATCGTTTGGGAGGTCAGGGAAATCTCAGGGACTAAAAAGATGATCCCTTTTTTTAACTGCAGCGCGTATTCGATGGCCTGCAGATAAATTTCTGTTTTGCCGCTGCCCGTTATGCCGTGGATGAGACGCGTTTCAAAGCGGCCCTCCTCTAGTGTCTTTTGGAGGGCGTCGAATACTTTTTGCTGCTCTTGGCTTAGGATTTTGCGCTTTGTGGGAAAGTATTCGCACTCTAATTCCGAGCGGTCAAGCTGTACCTTGCTTGAGGTCAAAATGTTCTTTTTCAAAAGTGTGGAGATGGGGCTCCTGTTGACATTTGCCTCTTGCATGAGAAGCGATAGCAAAAGGCCTTTGGGATGTTTGAGCAGCACGTCGAGTACCTGAGCCTGCTTAGGATATTTAGCGCGCTGCTCTGCGCAAAAAGCGAGGAGCTCTGAGCGGCACAGCGTCGATTGGATGAAGAGCTGCTCTTTGGCTTTGAGCATCTTGCGAACAGAGGGCGGTAGGGCAAATTGCAGGATTTTGTGCAAAGGGCAGCAGTAGTAATGCGCCATCCAGCGCATCAGGGCGAGCAGCTCAGGGAAAATGAAGGCTTCTTGCGAGAGGATTTCGCAGAGCGGTTGCAAGGTAGGATAAGCACTTTGCTCTTTAACTTCCCAAACGGTGGCGAGGCGAAGGGCTTTTTTTACGGGGACCTTTACCCGCATTCCAGGGTAGATCTTTCCGATCATCTCTTGTGGTATGCGGTAGTCTAAGGTATTCTCAAGCCCCGCGTCGAGAATGACGGCTGCGACGCTTAAGCCTTGAGGAGGGAGCATATCTGATTCCACAGGGTAATTTTCTCTTTGGGAGTCTGTGCATAAACAGCAGCGGGAGCTAGAATGATGAGGGGATAAGCCCCAAAGAGGCGCTCTGAGGTAACAGGCTTGAAGGTGCAATACCGCAGGGCATTTTTTAAATGAGAAAAGCCTGCTGTGGCGAGGATGAGCTTCGGGTTGTTTTTGGCCAGGAAGAGGTCCCAGCGCTCCTCTTTTTCCAGGCGGTCGGCGGATAGAATTTTCGCTTTAGCGAGCTTTTGATCGATGCTCTTGGAGAGATTTTTGATTAGGGAAAGAGTTTCCTCGTCTTTTTCACAGGCTATTACTACCACGTCGATAGCACCGATGTATTCTTCCCAGGCGTTCATGATGCGCGTTGCCGCTTTGTCGTCGGGTATGGCCTCATTTAAGCTGAGCGGAAAATTTTTGAGGAAGGGGGCGGTTTTGGGATCGGGCTTTGTAGGTTGGGGCGAAGAGGCTCGAGATGAAGAGGGAGGAGGAGGGGGAGTGAAAGCTTCCCATTCCTCTTTTTGCGCAAGAGATGAGTCTGGAGCCGCTTCTTTGAGATGCGCAAGGGTGTCTTTAATCAGGGATATGTATTCTTCGTGAGTTTCAGAGCGCATGTTCGAGCTTGGTCAACAAAAGTTTAATTTCGGGGATTAAGAAATAAAAGCCGCGGTGATGGTAATTATCGCAGAGTTTTTCGCATAGTTCGGCTAGCCCCAAGGGATGGAGTTTAAGAAGAAACCCGTGCAAATAACTCCTTTGGGCCAGTAGATCGATTTCTTGCATATTTTTGAGCAAAAACAAGACGAGGTTTTCGTCATCTTTGTATTTTTCCATGAAGGGCTCCAAGGCAAACCACATCTCGGCGAGCTGTTTTTGCATTTTCTGTTTTACTGTGGAAAGGGTTTTAGAGCAGGAGCGGATGGCTTTGTCGATTAATTTTTGCAAGTGAATAGCTTCCGCGGCTAATTCCGGAAAAACACATGCGAGCAGCTGCGCATGTTCGCGCACTTTGTTTAAATATCCGTAGGGATAGGCCCAATCGTAGGGGAAAAAGCGCTTTTCCAGGGAGAGGATTTCTTCCGTGGAAGCGTTGCGCGAGAGACTTTGAAAAGCGGCGATGAGTTCTGTCGCTAGGAGTTGGATTAATAAGGCTCGATTTCTCTTTTCCCATAACATGGCAGGAGACAAGGGGGAGAAAGATAAGTGGGAAGAGTACATTTAAACTCCGCGTCGGCTTTATTGGCTTATTGGCTTAACTATGTCAGATTGGGGAAAGAATGACAAGAATCTACATTTGTAAAATTTTTTCTTGAAAAAGTTTTCTCATATTGCTAACTTAAACCTTAGGGGGACGTGGTGATGAAGAAATGGATTTTCTTACTTCTTGCGGTTAGCTTATTTGTATATGCTGCTCAAACGCTCTATGGACTGGTTCCCCTGCTTGTTCCTTCCACTAATTTTACATTGAATCGCTCTACGGCGATAAAGTACAAAAAGGAAATCACTTCTGCGCCTTTAGAGGCAAAAAATGAGCCCGTTCACGAGGAGGAATGGAAGAATTATTCTTCGAAAGCGCAAGCGGCGCAGCTTCCCGAATTATACTGCCAAAAGAAGCGGGGAGAGGTCAATTTTCAAGGCAAGCGCTTTGTGCGCTATCGCTTACGGGCGGATCATTTCCCCGAGGGCAATCGCTTCAACTTGTGCGTGAAATGGTTTAATGGCGAAGAAGCAGAGACGTTTGATTATATAGCCAATCGCAAAGGCCATCTCGTCTTATCGGAAAAGAGAGAGGATCCCCTCTATGCCTTATGCCCTTTGAAAAGAGGAGAGAGAATCCAGTTTGTAATGCGCTCGCGAGATGATCCTAAATTCTTCAAAGAGGCTTCCATTGTTCCGTTTCCTATGGAAATGATCAGCAAGAGCAGAGTCCATCTCTCCTTGGAATTGCAAGGGCAATGGGGCGAATTCTTCCTTTTGCAAGGCTCGGGGTTCATCCCCAATGAAAAAGTGGAAATCTATTATGAGCTGGCGGACTACTCCCGCAGCTACGCCCTTATCGCATCTGAAGAGGGCGATATCTCTTTGCCTGTTTCTTTTGACAAGCAGGGTTTCGAAGGGGGGCTGTGTACTTTAAAATGTAAGCGGGCCTCGGAAGAGATTTACTTTCCTTTTCACGCGGGAAAGGAGGCCTTAGAAATCGTCGGCGGTTTCGTTCTCGAAATCCGCTAAGAGGCGTTCTCTAAGTTTCAAATTTTCCCCAACTATTGCGCTTTTTCTACTGCTGGAGTATAAATTACTCTTCATTATTCTAATGGAGTAAAAATATGAAAAAGCTTTTTTCTTCACGGCTATCTTGGATTATGGGAAGTTCTTTGGTTCTTTTATGCACAACGCTGCCCTCCTTAGGCCTGGCGGCGGGGGGAGGATGCGAGGGAAACTGTATATGCTCTCCAGAGCAGACTTCAAAAGCCTTTACGGCCGTGGCAAAAAAAGCGATGCCCGCCGTGCTCTTTATCAAGGTGCAGAGCAATTCTCCCGAACAGGATGAATATGGCAACAACCCTTACGGGTATCAGAATCCCTTTGATTTCAACGATGATTTTTTCAATCGCTTTTTCGGCATGCCGCGCCAGCCGCAGAAGCAGCCGCCCCAATTGAGCCAGGGGTCGGGTTTTTTGGTCAGCTCCGATGGATTTATTATGACCAATGCGCACGTCGTCAAAGGCGCGGACAAGATCGTCGTCGTGCTGCACGACGGGCGCGAGATGGACGCAACGCCTGTTGGGGCAGATCCTCATACCGATATTGCGATCATCAAGATAGAGGGAAAAGATTTCCCCTTTCTCACCTTTGGCGATTCGGATGAGATCGATATCGGCGAGTGGGTCGTAGCCATTGGTAGCCCCTTTCAATTGGAAGCCTCTTTAACCGTAGGCGTAGTCAGCGCCAGGGGAAGGCAAAATTTACGCATTACCGATTATGAAGACTTTATCCAGACCGATGCGGCCATCAACCCGGGCAATTCAGGCGGGCCTTTGCTCAACCTCAGCAGCCAGGTCATCGGCATCAATACTGCCATCGTTTCACGCAGCGGAGGGTACATGGGGATTGGATTTGCCATCCCGAGCAATATGGCAAAACACATTATGGATCAGATCATCGACAAAGGAATGGTCACGCGCGGCTTCCTAGGGGTTTCCCTGCAGCCAATTGATAAAGATATCGCGGATGCGTTCAACCTGGCCAAACCCGAAGGCGCGCTGATTTCCGAGGTCGTTAAAGATTCTCCTGCGGACAAGGCGGGAGTCAAGCAGGGCGATATCATACTAGAATACAATAAAACGCCTATCAAGTCTCTGCAGAACTTCCGCAAGGATATTTCCATGATGGCTCCGGGCTCCACAGTTAAATTGAAAATTAACCGCAAGGGAGAGATTCTCACGATTTCCGTCGCCTTGGGCAGCTCGTCCGATACCGCCAATAGCGAGGGCGTGGTGCAGAAACTGGGAATGGAGATCGACAACCTCACCGCTGATTTGGCAAAGCAGCTGGGATACTCTGCCAAAGAAGAGGGTGTTGTGATCGTAAAAGTGAAGCCAGGATCCCCCGCAGCCCTTGTGGGATTGCGCCCCGGCTTTCTCATTCAAGCGGTCAATCACCGCAAGGTGAACAATATCGCTGATTTCAATGAAGCAATTGGCCAGGTGGAAAACAAGCGCGCGCTGTTTTTAGTGCGGCAGGGCAATATGACCCGCTTTTATTCGGTCAAGGTAGAGTAAGATGCTCAAAGTGTTCAAGGCCGATAGCAGTGCGGAGTCTTTGCCCTTGCCTATCGTATCGGCCACTGTGCAGGCGGGCTTTCCCTCGCCTGCAGATCATTATCTCGACAAGACTCTCGATTTAAATGAATTGCTCGTTTCACATCCCGCTGCCACATTTTTTGTCCGCGTCGTAGGAGATTCGATGCAAAACGCGGGCATTTCGTCTGGCGACATCCTTATCGTCGACCGTTCGTTGGAGGTGACGGATAACGCGATCATCATCGCCGTCGTCCAGGGAGAATTCACAGTGAAAAGGCTGTTGAAGAAGGAGGGGCGCTTATTTCTAGCACCCGAAAACCCCTCTTACCCTTTATTCCAGATCGGTCCCGAGAGCGACTTTCAGGTGTGGGGAATTGTCACTTACGTCATTCACAAAACGCAGTAAGTGCGATGCAGGATTTAATCGTCATTGGCGGAGGGGCGGCGGGCATTTTTGCCGCGATTACGGCAAAAGCGTCTTTCCCGTCTGCAAAGATTGTTCTCTTAGAAAAATCGGGCGCGCTGCTCTCTAAAGTGCGCGTTTCAGGAGGGGGCAGGTGTAATGTCACTCACGCATGCTACGATCCTATTTTACTCTCCAAGCATTATCCTCGAGGCGAAAACGAGCTTATCGGAGCGTTTCATCGCTTTCAGCCGCGCGATACGGTGGCTTGGTTTGCATCCAGAGGAGTAGCTCTAAAGACAGAATCTGATGGCAGGATATTTCCCGTAACAGATAGCTCGCAGACCATTATCCACTGCCTTTTGGAAGAAGCGCGCGCTTTAGGCGTAGATATTCGCTTGAGGCAAAATGTCCAGGCTTTAATGAAGGATGCTTCGGGCTTTGTGCTTGAGATTAAAGATCAGGGCCTTCTGCGCGCTCGATGTCTGCTGCTCGCGACGGGAAGCAGCCCGGCGGGATACGCATGGGCTGAGCAGCTTGGGCATACAATTCAACCGCCTGTCCCTTCTCTTTTTACTTTTAACGTGCCAAATTCTGCTTTGAAGGAACTCAGCGGCATTGCGCTTGAAAAGGTTTGCATCCAGATTAAAGATACTCCTCTTGTTCAAACAGGCCCTCTTCTCATTACGCATTTTGGATTCAGCGGTCCTGCCATTCTCAAGTTATCTGCATGGGGGGCGCGCTATTTACACGATAGGCAGTATTGCGCAGAAATTTTAATAAATTGGCTGCCGACGCTATCCGAGGAAGAGATTTTCCAAGTCTTGTCCCAGTGTAAAACGAACGCTCCGCAAAAAAGGCTTTCTGCAGAACCTCTTTTCTCGCTTCCTAAGAACTTGTGGAGGACGTTGGTCGAGCAAGATAACGCATCCTCAAAGCGCATGGGTGATATATCTTTGAAAGAGTTGCGCGCTCTTGCACGTAAATTACACGCAGACGTTTACTCTGTAGAAGGCAAGACGACTCATAAAGAGGAATTTGTGACCTGTGGAGGCGTAACCTTAAAAGAGATTGATTTCAAAACGATGCAGAGTAAAATTTGCCCCGGGTTGTTTTTTGCAGGGGAAATCCTCGACATCGATGGGATTACGGGCGGATTTAATTTTCAAAACGCGTGGACGACAGCTTTTTTAGTCGGAAGCGCAATTTGACAAGATTAAACATTTTTTAAATGATAGTTTTTAGAAGATGTACTTTTTTCTTATAGACTGCAATCAGTTTTTCGTTTCGTGCGAGCAGCTCTTTTCCCCGGGATTGAAGGGAAAGCCAGTCGTTGTCCTCTCCAACAACGACGGCTGCGTCGTTGCGCGCTCTAAGGAAGCCAAAGCGTTAGGCATTCCCATGGGGGCACCTGCTTTTCAGTACGCGGAGCTATTCAAGAGAGAGAAAGTGCGCGTGCTCTCCTCAAACTACGCGCTCTATGGAGACATGTCGCATCGCGTGATGCATGTGCTTTCCCAGTTTGCACAGGAGATGCAGATGTATTCCATCGATGAGGCGTTTTTATGCTTGGAGACTGAGGATCCCGTAAAGAAGGCGCAGGTTATCCAAAGCAGAGTTTTGCAGTGGACGGGGATTCCCGTATCGGTGGGCATCGGTGCGACCAAGACATTAGCCAAGCTAGCTAACGATATCGCTAAAAAAAAGCAGGGAGGCATTTATGCTTTTAGCGATCCCGAGCAGATCGACAGCGTCCTCAAAGGACTTGGCGTTCAGGAGGTCTGGGGAATCGGCTCGCAGCTGGGCGCAGCGCTGCACGCACAGGGCATCGATGATGTGCTCACTCTTAAAAAGGCTCCTGACAACTGGATCAAGCAGCGCTTTTCGGTCACCCTTTTAAAAACAGTATGGGAGCTGCGCGGCATCTCTTGTCTTTCCCTGCACGTGCTTGCCGCACCGCGCAAGTCCATCACCTGTTCGCGCTCTTTTGGCTCCGATGTAAGTGCTCTGGAAGACCTGGAAGAGGCGCTGGCCAGTTATACGGCGCAGGCGGCCCAAACCCTGCGAGAAGAAGGGTTATTAGCATCGGTTGCCACGATTTTTTTAACGACTTCTTTGCACCACCCTCCCGTTTACAGCAATAGCGCTACGCAGACCTTCGAAGAACCGACGCACTACACTCCCCGACTCATCGCTTTAGCCAAAAGGGCGCTGCACTCTCTCTATCGCAAAGGGTATATCTACAAAAAAGTGGGGATTATTTTGGGAGGAATTGTGCCGCAAGAGTGCTATCAACCCGATCTCTTCTACCCGCAGTCCGGCGTTCGGGAAAAGCAGTTGCGCGCGATGGATGTTTGCGATGCGATCCATCAGCGCTTTGGAACGCATGCGCTGCGCTTTGCAGCAGAGGGCATTGCCCAGCGTTGGCGCATGAAGCGCGGCAATGTCTCCCCGCGGTTCACTACGTGCTGGGATGAGATTCTCACCATCCCGAGCCACTCTTTTAAAAGTCCAATCGCCCGCGCAAGGTGAGACCGTAAAAGCCCAAGTCGCTGTCTGCGCGGACATAGGTGGGCGTAAGGGTGTCGGTAAAGCGCTCCATTTGATTTTGTCGCCAGTAGTAAAGGCTTTCGAAACCTAGGGAGAGGCCGCAATGCCAAAGATCGCGATGATATCTTCTGTCCCAAGCGATGCCTGCCACGAGTTGCAACGCCGGAGAGACCTGATTCAAATCGCTGTTGAGGTGGATGGTTTCCAGAGGGCCTTGCTGCTGCTTGTTCTGGAGATCGAAATGTCCCATGACCAGAGCCGTTGCGAGATTGCCGAATAAGCTAAATCCGCCACCCCATTGCCAATTCGATCCCAGGCCGAAACGAGGGCCTGCTCCCTTAAAATCGTTGCGAGTCTTAACGCGATCTACTTCTCCTAGCAAGATAGCTCCTCCAAGATAGTGAAACTGCGCGCGTTGATCGATCCAGGCGCCTGTCATGCCGAAAAAGGGACGAAAACACAGAGTTGTACTAATGCAATAGGCTCGGCTAATTTCTATGTCGATGGTTTGAAAACCGACATGCCATTTTCCTTCGGCCTTCGCTGCGGGAAATAGAGGGTTGTAGATTAATAGAGGGAAGAGAAAACCTTCCACGCTTTTGGAGGCTTTTGGATGAATATCCGTATAGTTCACGTAGATATCCCACCCATCAGTGGGTAAATGGACGCCAAAACCCACACGGAATCCAGAAGAGAAAGGAAAATTGATTTTGGCCGTAGCGGAATGAGGAAAGGGAGCTTCAGATGAAGTGGCAGTTCCTTCAACGGCAAATTCCATATCCGCTTGGCGAAAACGCCAATAGAGCCACTCTCCTGTGAAGAAGATATGCCCTCTGGGATTTTCCTTGTCCATAGGAGGATAAGCTGCAATGCTCTCTTCAACGGGGCTTGCCGGCTTTGTTTGCACAAAAGCAGAGGTATCGTCTGGTTCGGGAAGCAGCAAGCTGGCAGTGGAATAAGGCGTTGGATCAAGAGGGGAAAAGTGTCTGCGGCTTAAGTAGGGCAAATGCGGCGGCAGTTCAGATGTGGGAGGAGGATTTTCCGCTTTGGGTTTTGCGGGCTGCTTTCTTTGCGCTTTAGGATAGGTTTCTGTCTTTACCCATTTATTCTTCACTTTGGGAGAGCTTTTTTTCTGTTCGCTTTTTTCTGCGGGGCGCCGCACGCCTACAAAATGGGGTTTGTTTTTTTTAGGAGCTGAAGCAGGTGCACTCGCTTGCTCTTTTATCGTTTCTCTCTCTTCCTGTTTATCAGTGGAAAAACAGGGAAGGCAAAGTAGAGTCGTGAAACATAGCAAATAAATGAAGATCATAAAAGGCTCGCAGCTCACTCTATAATGCGGCCTTTAAATATAAGGGTGTGCAGATTTTTATTGAAGAAGTTTTATTTTTGTAGGCTTTGTCTAAACTCTTCGAAGGCGGGGTCTTGCCGCATGCTGTCGAAGGTGGGAGTTTTGAGGATTTCTGCTCCATTGGCAAGGCCTTCCTGGATGGCGGTTTTCAGCCAGCCGATTGTGGGAGTGATCTCTTTGAGCTGTGCGTGGGCAAGTGCATTGCGCAAAGCCGTCTCTGCAGTGGGGAGCGCTTGAAAGCAGCTGGATTCCAATTCCACCACCAAGGGGAAATCGCGCTGATCGAATGCCGTCTTGTGCAAAAGACAGAGAGCATCGTTGGTCAACTCCTTTTTGATGGGGAGGAGGAGCTGGTAGGTCTCAAGGTAAAGCCCTTTCTCAAATTTTATAAAGGCCAGGTACTGCGTGGCAAGAGAGAATAGAAGTCCCTGTTTAGCCTTGGCGCGTATCTCTTCGCACAGGTGCGCAGCCTCCTCTTTTTCTCCCTTTTGCAGCAAGATCTCCGCGCGAGTGATCAGGCCCTGCAAGGTATCGTCCCTATCCGATTCGCTAAAAGTGCGCATGCGGCGGACGGCGTCGAAGTTTTGGAAAACAAAGAGAAAGAAAAGAGCTCCCAAGAAGAATTGCTGGTAGAGAAAGGAGATGAGGCTGATGGCTAGCCCTAAGACTACACCGGTGTACAAAGCGTATTTCAATCCCTTTATGCCAAAGATCTTTTCCAGGACAATGCGCAATAGCTGCCCGCCGTCGAGGGGCATGATGGGGAGTAGATTGATCCCCGTCCAGAAGAGGTTGACAAGGCGCATTAAAAAAAGAGGCGCGGCAAATACTCCTCCCGCAACGCTGGGGAGATTGAAGAGGTAGCTACTGATAAGATAGAGAGAAAATCCAAACAGGGGGCCGTTAAAGACGATGAGGAATTGTTTCCATAAGGAAAGCTTTTGCCCGTCGTGGTAAGTCAGTCCTCCTAAAGCTACGAGCTCGATGTAGGGGCGCTGTCCAAAAGCCGCTGCTGTAAGCGCATGTCCAAATTCGTGAACAAGCACGGAGATAAAGATCACCACCATCCAAATCAGCGTTCCCAAGAGACTATGCGTGTTGAGAAATCCGATCAAACCGGCAAAGAGCCAAAATGTGCCGTGAATCACAATGGGGATGCGGCCGGGAACGCGGATGATCATTTAAGTAGTCCTCTTGTGAGGAGAATGAAGGGCTTTTTGCATAGTTTTTCCCATTTCCGCAGGAGACTCCGTAACGGAAACGCCGGCTGCGCGCAGGGCTTGCATTTTACCTTGCGCAGTACCTTTACCACCAGAAATAATTGCACCTGCGTGTCCCATGCGCCTTCCCGGAGGCGCTGTAACGCCTGCGATGAATGCAGCAACAGGCTTAGTGCAGTTGTGTTTGATCCACTCAGCCGCCTCCTCTTCCGCTGTGCCCCCAATCTCTCCGATGAGTAGGATGCCCTCTGTTTCAGGATCGCTTTGAAAGAGGGCGAGAACGTCGATAAAATTGGTCCCATTGAGAGGATCGCCTCCGATCCCCACGCATGTGGTTTGCCCCAAGCCCAATACGGTTGTTTGCCAGACGGCCTCATAGGTAAGAGTTCCCGATCGAGAAACGATGCCGATTTTTCCTTTTTTGTGAATGTATCCGGGCATAATGCCAATTTTGCACTCCCCTGCGGCGATGATACCTGGGCAATTGGGGCCGATCAGACGCGATTTTTTGCTGTTTTTTAAGATGCGGCTCACCTCGATCATATCGCGAATGGGGATGCCCTCCGTAATGCAGATGATCAAAGCGACTCCCGCGTCTTCCGCTTCGAGGATAGCGTCCGCGGCAAAGGGAGCGGGCACGAAGATCATGGTCGCATCGCAATGGGTGGCTTTTTTGGCTTCCCAGACCGTATCAAAGATCGGCAGATCGAGGATGTGCTGTCCGCCTTTGCCCGGTGTTACGCCTCCGACAAAGCGCGTGCCGTAGACCATGCACTGCTCGGTGTGAAAGCGCCCCGATTTACCGGAGATGCCCTGAGTGATGACGCGTGTTTCTTTATTGATTAAAACGCCCATTATTTCCTCCTAGCGCAAAACAGAGACCACTTTTTCAGCGGCCTGAGCTAGGCCGTCTGCCGTAATGATCGGCAATTGCGATTCCTTTAAGAGTGCTTTGCCCTGCTCCACATTTGTGCCTTCCATTCTGACCACAAGGGGAACAGAAATGCCCGTCTGCTTGACGGCGGCGATGATTCCTTCGGCAAGCGTTCTGCAGTTCATTATGCCGCCAAAGATGTTGACTAAGATGCCTTTGACTTTGGGATCGCTTAGGATGATCTTAAATCCTTCAGCGACCTTTTCCATGGAAGCACCTCCTCCGACATCTAAAAAATTGGCCGGTTTGCCTCCATAATGATGAATGATGTCCATGGTGGCCATTGCAAGGCCGGCGCCATTGACCATGCACCCAATATTGCCATCTAAAGCGATATAGGCCAGGTCGTGTTTTTTTGCTTCGATTTCATTTTTAGTTTGCTGCGTAGCATCGTAAAAGGAGGCTATCTCGTGTTGGCGGAAAAGTGCATTATCGTCGATGGAGAGCTTTGCATCCAGCGCCCAAAGAAATCCCTCCTGAGATTCGACAAGAGGGTTGATTTCCAGAAGCGATGCGTCAGTGTCCATAAATGCTTTGGCGACGCCCTCGGCGATCTGAGTGCCCATCTTCGCTTGCTCTGCCGACCATCCCATGAATTTGCACAGGCGCACTTTGCGGAAAGCACGCACCCTGCCATCCAACTCGATAGGCAGCTGTAAGATCCTGTCGGGATGCTTAGCGGCCACCTCTTCGATCTCCATTCCTCCTTCAGGAGAGGCGATGAGGATCGGATTGCCGCGCTCGCGGTCGATAATGGCTCCTAGGTAATATTCCTTTTTAATGTTAACGGGCTTGGCAAGAAGGACTTTGTGCGCGATGACCCCTTCGGGACCTGTCTGATTGTTAACGAGCTTCATGCCGATTAAATCTTTACAGATGCGCAGGATTTCATCCCGGGATTTGGCGAATTTGACCCCGCCCCCTTTTCCCCTTCCTCCCGCGTGCACCTGGATCTTAATGACCGCAGTGTGGAGATCTAAGTGCTTGATGGCGTGCTGTACATCCTGTTCATTGCCAGCGACTGCAAATGCAGGAATGGGAATGCCATAGCGCTCTAAAATCTGTTTTGCTTGATATTCATGGGTGTCCATTCTTCTTCACCATTTTCTTCAATTTCCTTATCTGATAGACTCCGTTTTCCCATCAACGTTAAAATATATGTTCAGCTTTATTAAAGCGGGTTTTCAAAAAATTAAGCAAGCGCTAGGAAAGACGCGCTCTTTTCTCTCCTCGCGCCTGCGCGCTCTTTTTTCCAAGCCTTTAGATGAAAAGGCCTTTGAGGAGCTCGAACACATTCTCTTTGAAGCGGACCTGGGTTCTGAGTGCGCGATGGCTTTCGTGGAACATTTGCGCCAAGAGCTGCCCAATCTACCCGATCGCCAGATGCCGACCATTCTTAAGCTCTTTCATGACTATGCGCTCTCGCTGCTAAAGCTCGCTCCCAAGATTCAGGCTAAGGCTCCTGGCTCCGGTGAGCCCCTCGTCATCCTCATCGTAGGAGTAAATGGCACGGGCAAGACTACCTCTGTAGCTAAGCTCGCCCATCTATTTGCCCGGCAAGGAAAAAGTGTTTTGCTAGCCGCCGCCGACACGTTTCGCGCGGCCGCCATCGAGCAGCTTTCGCTTTGGGCGGAGCGGCTGGGCATCGCTATCGTCAAAGGTCAGCCCGGAGGGGATTCTTCGGCAGTGGCATTCGACGCTCTGAGCGCTGCAAAAGCGCGCGCTACCGACGTCGTACTCATCGATACGGCTGGCCGTTTGCAAAATAAAACCGATTTAATGCGCGAGTTGGAGAAGCTCAAGCGCGTATGCGCCAAGGTGGTTCCCTCTTCGCCGCATGAGACGCTTCTGGTTCTCGACGCCACGACAGGGCAAAACGCCATCGATCAGGCGCGCATATTCAATCAATTCACTCCCTTGACCGGCATCATTCTCGCCAAACTCGACGGCTCGGCCAAAGGAGGAATTATTCTCTCTATCTACAAACAGTTGGGAATCCCCATCAAATGGATAGGAGTAGGGGAAAAGGCGGAAGACGTACAAACATTTGATCCGGAAGAGTACGTCAACGCGCTTTTTGATCTGGAAGGATAATTTATACCATTCGCAAAAAATAAAGTCATATTTGACAGCGTTAGATTTCTACTAAGTAGCAAAGCCTTTTCTTTTTCTCTGCTCTTGGCCTTGCGTGTGATCTTTTTGGATTAAAGCACTATGCTGATCTGTTTCCCAAAGCAATGGGTAAACCTCAGGATTGCTGAAAATAACGCCTTCCAGGTATAAAATTTCAAATGCATCGGAATTTTTTGCAAACCAGTTGATAACGACTTTATATTTTTGAAGATCCGTTTTAGCCGCTTCAAGTTTCTGAGATGGAAAGTTTTTATCGATACTTTCAAGAAGTCCGAACGCACTAACACGCTTTAGAATACGCGAAACCACTACGTCTTTGGCAAAATACTTAGGATCATTTACGAGTCGTTCTGGCACTTCCATTTTGCTTGCTAGCCCTCTCCACACTTCGTTTTGATCTGCAGAGCGATAAAATTCTTTGCTCACCCGACTTACTTTAAGTACTGATTCCAGATCTAAAAAAAGAACCGTTTTTATTACGAGCTCTGCTGGGAGATTTGATAAAGATAATGGTTGGATAGTCATTTTGATTCCATTTTATGGTTAAATTTAAAAATTATAATTAATGATACCAAAAAAAGCAATAAATGGAAATGGTTTTTAATGTTAATTTAAAATTATAATTACAAAGGAAGGATGCGCAGCGGTTTGCCTTCTTGCGAGAGAAGAACATTCTCTTTTTCGAGGAGATCTTGTCCGGCAAATGTGACAAAAACACCCATGTCCTTTTGGGGAAGCAGATGCATGGCGACGATGTGTGAGACCTCTTGGGGGGTTATGGCGAGAAGGCGGTCGCGAAACTGCTGACGCATCTCTTTGGTCTTGCCCATGCGATACCAGCTGTAAGCGGTGATGGCGCGGCTGCCGGGCGATAAAGGGAGATCGAGCTGCTGGATGACGCCGAGCTTTGCCTCTTCGAGATCTTGTGCGGAAAAGTGCCCTAACGCGATTTCCTGAATGGCTGTATGAAAGACATGGCGTGTTTGGGCAATGCGCGGATCGCGGAAGGAGTGAAAATAGAACTGACCCGTATTGGCGCTAAAGGTGGCGCCACAGCCATAGGCTCCTCCTTCTTCGCGAATGCGCTTGTGCAGGATCTTATTTTCACACAGCGTCGCGGCTAGAGTGAGGCCTGCGGAATGAGGGTGGATATAGGGGATGGTCTCAAAGACCTCGGCAGAAAAGGCAACTTGCGATGCGATGGGCCTGCCTTGAGAGGGTTGTTCCAAAAGCGGATAGTCGAGATGCCACAGGGAAGTTTGGTGAAAAGAAAATTCGCTCAAGCCGAAAAAGGCATTTTTTCCGAGACTCTCATACATTTCTTTGGAGCAGCTGAGCACCAGATGCGGATTTTGAAAGGTAAAGAGCTGCTTTTTTAACTGATTTAATTTTTTTATTAAGAAGGGAAGCTGCGCATCGAGATCTTTGGCAAGCGTTTCAATGGTTTTAAAGTAGCGCAAGCCCTGCCACGCTTCTCCGATGTGTGCCGCTGCAGAGGAGCCGCTAGAGGCGAGTTGAATGGCATAACGCATAGCTTGGCGATTTAAGCGCTGCACTTGGGATTCGCGCAGCTGTTCTAGTAGGTCTGATATTCTTTCTCCATCGGCAAAATCGGGAGAGAGAAGAGTGTCGCGCATTAAGGAAAAGAGCTTATCGGCTTTGCGATACAGCGCTTTACCCCGCAGGCTAAAGGCAGGGCGGCTGCGTTTGGAGTCAATAACTTGCAAATACAGGCCGCAGGAAGCGCCGATTCCGCCTGTATGCGCCTGTATGTAATCGAGATTTTCGGCAAAGCTGCGCCCTCCGCTCCCAATTTCTGTCAAAAGAGCGGCAAAGAGGCTGACGTAAGAGAGGTCTTCTTCTGCAATGGGTGGCAAATCAAAAAGAAAGTCTGCGTAGAGAATGTGATTTGTGAACGTGTCATGATGGAAGATCTTAAGCGGCCCTAATGTGTGCTCTTTAAGAGAAAAGTCGCGAATAATTGGAGAGACATCTTGCAACGTGACCTTGGGTAGGCATTCTAGGGATTGCTCTTCCGTGGCCTTTTGATAGGTCTTTAGATCTTCCGCTTGCTCGAGGATGCGATGGCGATCGGCTTCTGTGAGTTTTTTCTGGACGGCGTGCAGTTCATTGCGCTCTTCCAGCGCTTCTTGGGCTGTGAGGTGGGGATCGGGATGCATGACGAGGCGTGCTTTATGGGGATTGTCGAGCAAATAGGTGCGCAGCAAACGCGTAAAGTAGTGGGGATCTTGCGCCGCTGTTAAGAGCTTTTCAAAAAGAGAGTGGATGCGCAGAGAATTTTCCGCGTCGCATCCGTGCTGTCTGGTCAAAGCAGAGCGCATGAATAGCGTAAGGCCAAACGGAGCGTGATCGCCTGCGATTTCCAAGCGCGCCAACTCCTGCTGATGGATTGCCGCGTCGATGAGCTCCGGAGAAATTCCTTCTGCAATGACCTCTTCGAGAGCCTTGTGGAGCGTTTTTTCGATTTGGTCTGCTTTTTTAGGGTCGCAGCCTTTAAAGATGATCACGTAAGGCACTTCGCTCATCTCTGTATCCATGAACGCATCGGCGTGGATGCACAGCTGTGATTCCAAAAGGCGACGTTTTAGCGGCGATCCGTCATTTTCCATCAATACCGCGTCCAAAATAGTCAGCGCGAGGACCTTATCTTGTTCGAGAAGGGGAGCAGTGAGCCATCCAATGGCCACAAAAGTCCTCTCTTGAAGGTCGTCCATTTCATTAATCGGGTATTTCATCTCGTGGTATTTGGGAGAAGAAAAGCGCTTTTGCAGAGGCAAAGGAGAGAGCGGCGCCGCCTTTTGCGCGTGGGAAAGCACTTTTTCCTCGATGAAATCGAGATGCTTTTGCAAGGGGAGATTGCCGTAAAAAAAGAAGAGGCAGCGGCTGGGATGGTAGTAAGTTTCGTGAAAGGAGATCAATTCCGCATAGGTGAGCTGGGGAATTTCTTTGGGATCTCCTCCTGAATTAAAGGCGTAAGGCAGATCCGGAGTCAGCAGATGCAGCATCGTATGCCATAGCCGCGTGTCGCTAGACGCTAAGCTGCCTTTCATCTCATTGAACACGATGCCTTTGATTTCCAAAGGCGATTTGGGATCTTTAGGGTTACTGAATTCGAGGCGATGACCCTCTTGCAAAAAGCTTTCTCGCTTGAGCTGAGGGTGGAATACCGCATCGCAATAGACATCCAGGAGATTGTAAAAATCCTTTTCCACCTGAGAAGAGGCGGGATAGCAAGTAAAATCGGAGCCGGTTAAAGCATTCATGTAAGTGTTTAAACTGCGCCGCGACATTGCAAAGAAGGGATCTTTGACGGGAAATCGGCGGGAGCCGCACAGGACGGTATGTTCTAGGATGTGAGCGACGCCATTAGAGCTGCTGGGTAAAGTGCGAAAGGAGAGGCAAAAGAGATTTTCGGGATCGTCGTTTCTCAAGTGCAGCACTTGGGCCCCTGTGGGCAGATGCACTAACTCGTGCAAAACGCAATTGAGCTCTTCGATGCGCGTGGATTTTGTGGTAATGAAATCGCGGTATTTTTCTCCTGAGGCATTCAGGAAATGGCCCTCGCCTAACATGTTTCAACCTCTCTTGCGCAAAGTTGCAAAGTATAGAATAAACGACTGCTTTTTGCCAAGATTTAGCCTGCGTTAATATAAACGCGCGGGATGCGTTCATTAAAGAGGCAGAGGATCTCATAGGGGATGGTTCCGCAGAGCTCAGCCATTTCCATAAGAGAAATGGAAACATCATTTTGTTTACCGATAAGGACGGCCTCTTCTCCGACGTAGACCTCCTGATCTCCAATGTCGACCATGAATTGATCCATGCAAATGGTGCCTACGATGGGGAAGCGGCGGCCTCGGATAAGGACGGATCCTCGGTTGGAAAGACAGCGCCGGTATCCGTCTCCGTATCCAACGGGGATGGTGACGATGCGCGTTTGTTTGGGAGTGATGTGAGAATGGCCATAGCTAATACCGGATCCGGAAGACACCACTTTAAAATAGGAAATCTTGGCCTTGAGAGAAAAGCAGGGCGCTATCTCTGCCCAGGAAGGCGGATGCTCTTTTGGCAAGTAACCGAAGGTCACCAAAGAAGGTCTGACCATATCCAAATGGGCCTGTGGAAAGAAGAGAGTGCCTCCGGAGTTGGCTAAGTGACGGATTAGCGACTGCTGATGAAAAGGGGGCTGTTGCATCAAGGTGTAAAATTCCTCTACCTGCTTTTGGGCAAAAGCATCGAGAGAATGCTCGGCCGTGGCCAAATGAGAATAGACGCCGACGATGTCAAAGGATTCTACTGTTTTCAGATAGTTAAAGAGCTCGCGCGCCGTCGCCGCCCGCATGCCTGTGCGCTGCATCCCCGTATCTACTTCGAGGTGTATGCGGCATTTTTTGTTCAATTTTTTGCATTCTTTGGCGACGCACTCTGCTTTAAAGCGCGAGCTGATAGTGAATTCGAGGTTCCAATCGATTAGATCGGGAATCTGGTCCTCGTGAATGGCGCCGAGGACGAGTATAGGAATGCGCACTTGGGCTTGGCGCAAGCGGACGGCTTCTTGCAAGTGCGCCACGGCGAGATAGTCGATTCCCGCTTCCTCCGTAATTTTTCCAATGGGGCATAAACCGTGCCCGTAGGCGTTTGCTTTCACGGGAAGGCAGTAGAGGCTCTTTCCAATGTGGCTTTTAACCAGCGCAATATTTTTCTTAAGCTGCCGCACGTCAATTTCTATCCAAGCGGGATGAAGACACGCAGGTGCGTTCATAAAGTGATCCTCTTTAAATCTATTTATAACTATACTCCAAACCCGATTTGAAAGGGAGATTTCTCATGGGAAAAGATTTAGTAGTTGTCACTGGGGCTTCTTCAGGAATTGGAGCAGCTACCGCGCGCCGTTTTGGAAGGGAGGGATTTCCGCTTGCCTTGCTTGCCCGCCGTTTGGATCGTTTAGAGCAATTGCGCAAAGAGATTTCCTCGTCCTCTTTTGCTTACGAGCTCGACGTGCGAGACGAAAATGCTGTTTTCGAAACGCTGGCGCAAATAGAAAAGGAGCAAGGACCGATTGCCATTTTAATCAACAATGCGGGATTGGGATTTGGATTGGAGCCGGCTTACCAGTGTAAACTCGAGGAGTGGGATCAGTGCGTCGATGTCAATATTAAAGGTCTGCTGTATTGCACCCGCGCTGTTCTGCCGGACATGGTCAAGCGCGACAAGGGGCACATCGTGAATTTGGGCTCGGTAGCCGGCCATTATCCCTATCCTGGAGGCAATGTCTATGGAGCGACAAAGGCATTCGTGCACCAATTTTCCTTAAACCTACGCGCAGACCTGTTGGGGACACAGGTGCGGGTCAGCTGCATTGAGCCGGGGCTTACGGAAACGGAATTTTCCACAGTGCGCTTTAGAGGAGATGAACAGCACGCCAAGAAAGTTTACGCGCATACGCATCCTTTACACCCAGAAGATATCGCGGAAGTAATCTATTTTTGTACCGCACTGCCTAAGCATGTGAATATCAACGCGGTGGAGATGATGCCCGTGATGCAGGCATCGGCCAACTTGGCAGTGCATCGTTTTTAGAGAACGTCTCTTAAGAGACTTTCTTTTTGGGTTCGAATTTTAAGTCTTTTCTAAAGATGTACATTTTGGAATCTTTATCGAATCCTTCGCGGATATGTTCGATGTCATAGCCGAGGCCCTTGTAAAAATCCAAAGACTGCCAGTCCATCGTCGCCAGAGAAGCAAAAGTGCATTTGCGCTTTCTCCCTAAATTTTCTGCCGCGTGCATGAGCTCAAGGCCCCACCCTTTTTTTCTAAAGGCGGGATCAACCCATAGCATTTCGATGTGGAGACAGCCATAAGAGGAATTTCCCTTGATGCCTCCTAAGACTTTATGCCTTTCATCTTTGATAAAAAAGGCAAAGGGCGTGGCCTTTTTCATTTTTTTATCAGAAGCTTCTATGTTGATGCCTTCAAATAGGACGTGTTCCTCTTCTTGAGTTGCTTTTTCTTTATAATGTAGCGTACGGTTTACCTTCTCAGCCATAAATACCCCTTTTTTTGGTATATAGCGAAATGGAGGTTTGCTGGCAATGTCTTGATTTTTTCTTTTACACCTTTTATTCTTTGACGGAAGAAAATCAAGTGTTTTAGAAAGATGAAGATATTTCTTTCCTTTTTTTTGGTTTTGTCTGGTTTAAATGCAAATCCCTGCATAAATAGGGTTACTTATCGGTTAAGCAAGGGAAGATTTGGGGATGATCTGCTTGCTTATATGCATGCGAAATGGGTGTCATATCAATTCGGAATACCGCTTGTTTATTGTGATTTTCCTTATGGAAACGAGCTGATGTTAGAAGAATATGAGGAAAAAGCGGAAACATCTTTTTTACAACAAAAATTTTTCAAACAACGAGGTGACATCGACACATTTATCGGTTCTTTGGACAGTCAGACTTTATATATCATCCCATATTTCCCAGAATCTTCCTATGAGCTATCTGGTAATTCTTCTTTTTCTTATTTTAAAGTAGATTGGGAGGATGTTGCATTTAAAGCTATTTTAAGGAAAATGATCGCTCCTAAAAAAGAGATGAAAAAACCGATTTTTCCTCCGGGTAGGGTATCAGTGGCTTTGCATGTTCGTCGCGGGCCTACTTTTGATGGGGGATATGATTGCCGCTTCAATAAGCGTTCATTTCCTTTAAAATTTCCTCCAGAACATTTTTACATAGATACGGTCAAGCGTTTATGTACGGTTTTTAAGCCTGTTCCCTTATATGTTCACTTGTTTACAGATGATATTAATCCTTTATCTTTGCTCAATCGTTTCAAAATAGAATTTAGGGATTACGATATTTTATGGAATTGTCGCGAAGCAGACAATCACTGGAGTGCTAATGTTCTAGAAGATTTTTTTGCTCTTATAGAGTTTGATTGTGCTGTGCACAGCGAATCGAATCTAGCTCTTTGTGCGGGCAAAATAGCACATTATCAAATCGAAATCATGCCAGAGACATTTCATTGGGAAAAAAGAACACTGTTTATTGATAGTGTTGTTGTTCATGGAGAAAACTCAATAATTGTCGCAAAGTATAAGAGCCTATCTGAATAAATGAAAAAGTTGCTTTTTTTGTCTTTTTCGACCTCTTTTTATGCTTCTTCTTAGACTACTTAACCAAGTATGTCCTGCGAAGAAGTACAAAAATAGAATGAAAAACTCATCAAAATCAATGTTTTTCATTTATTCGGATAGGTTTAAGGAAGCTTTATGATTAAGATGATACTGTGGTTGTTGGGTTTTGTTTCTTTTTTTATTCAGGGGGTATGTTCTTATTCTATTGTTTTTGTACACATAGGAAAAACCCTTCCGAAATACCTTTATAGCACTGTTGCACAAGCCCGCTTATTTAATGAAGAGTGCCCCATTTTTTTGGTCGCTAACCAAGTAGCGATTCGAAAAGCAAATCCTTCTTTGAGGAATCTGGGAATCACATTTATCCCATGTGAATCGTTAACTCCTTCTAAAACTCACACAGACTTTGTCACAAACTCCGAGCAAGATTGGAGTTGTAAGGGACTATGGGTGTATTCTTCGGAAAGGTTTTTTTACCTTGAGGAATTGATGCGCGAGTATAGTCTTTCAGATGTATTTCATATCGAATCTGATGTCTTGCTATATGCCAATTTAGAAGATCTTCTTCCTGTGTTTAAGAAACGCTATAACGGAATGTTAGGAGCTATTTTTGAAAATGACCATCGCTGTGTCCCAAGCATTGTATATGTTGCGGACTTAGCACCTATAAAAGCTCTAATCAATTTTTATCCCAAAAAAGTTCATGTTTTGCATGCAGATATGGATATCATTGCAGACTTTAAAGATCGATATTATCGAGTTTTTATTGATTTTTTACCCATCACTGTCTCGGGAGACGGCAAAGATAATCCTTTTGTAGGTGCATTGATACAATCTAAAACACCTGAATTGTATTCGAATAATATAGAGGAATTTAATGCTATATTTGATGGGGCAGCATTTGGCATTTATTTTGCAGGTCGGGACCCTCGTTGGCATCGACAGGGTCCAGGAACGATTAGTGAATATAGTGTCATTAATCCTTCTGCTTTTGCGCTAGATTGGAAAATGGATGATAAAGGAAGAAGAGTGCCCTTAGTTTCTCACAAGAACAAGCAACTACCATTGGTAAACTTACATATCACAAATAAATCAATGATAGACCAATTTCTTTCAATTAAAAAAAATTAATGCAAGTATATTTCAATAGGGTAATTTATTATGAAAAATCAACGCGCATCACAAAGCAAATTCTATTTTCTGCTTTTAAGCCTGGTTTTTTTCTTTTCTTCTCCTATGTTGATGGCCATGGAGTGGCAAAGGGCCTATTTAGCGACATTTCCTCGTTCGGGCAATCACTGGATGCGCTATTTGATCGAAGAGGCAACGCATATAGCGACAAGTTCGGTATACTGCGATCCCGATAAACCTCATTTGGACAAGTTATTTCCCTGGAAGGGATATTGTGCGGATCATGGATACGAAGGGCGCTGCCGCTATCCCGAACCCGAGGAAGTTGTCGTAGTCAAGACGCATTACCCTCATTTACAACCTTTCGAGGGCGATCTGCTTCCCTTTACCAAAGCCATTCATATCGTACGCCATCCCGTCGATTGCCTCTATTCGCTTTATCTACATTCTCAGAATGGAAAGCCATCCACGCCGGTTATGCCTAAACAAACCCTGATGGGCTTTATTCATTCCATGAAAAATTTTGAGGAGTATTGGACGCAAAAGGAAAATGTCATGACTATACGCTATGAAGATCTATTCGATCGTCCTTTTCCTATCTTGAAGGCTGTCTTACAGTTCATCGGCTATGAGGCGTCGGATGAGGATATTCTGCGCGCTGTTCGCAAACATCCTCCCTCGGGAGAAAAGTTAAAGCATTGGCGCAAGTACCCCCTAGAAGACCTAAAATACATCCAATCCGAACTCCAAGCCTTCATGTACAAATACAATTACACCATGCGCATGTAAGTTGAGTGTGCCTAAGTTGAATATTTGGGATGGATAATTTTTTTTTGTCTAAAAAATGGGTCGACATGTCTATCGTCGACCCAAGCTTTGCTAAAACAATATAATGAACCTAAAATTTCCCTCTGATGCGGGTGTCGGTTTGGGTGATGATGATTTCTTTTTTATGGATGGAGCACTGAGTGGGTTGGATTATGATTTGGAAGCTGCCTAGCTTTTCGGCGACGATGGAGAAGTTGGAATCAGCCCTGATGAGGCAGGTATAGCGCATCATGTCAAATAGATCTTCGATGACGTGAGTCTTATGGCTATTGCCCGCGAGGCGGAAATCAAAGACCGCATCGATGTCTGAGAGCGCAGCGCGATACTTTTCGGCGATGAGTTCGGGCTGAGGATCATCCGTAAAGATGTAGATGTAAAGCGGGGTGTGCACGAGTGAGTGGATCTCTCTGATCTGCTCTATGTAAAAAGCGTCAGGTGGAAATTTCAGCGGCCAGTGGAGATAGGCCAGAGGATCGTCAAAACCGCCACCTCGTCGAATGTGCAGAGCGATACTGACCCTATCTTCGGGAAGTGGGGGATAGCTGACGGGATTTTTAGGAAAGATGCAATAGCGCAGCTCAGCAATAAAATCGCGATCGTCCCAATCGATGTAGTAGCTGGGCCACTTGGCGAGTTTGCTATCGTAGCTGCTTTCAGGAAAGTATTGCGTAATAAATAGCGTTTTGAGTTCGGTATTTTCTTCCACAGTGCCTATGTTTTCAATTCTCACAACGCGCTCGTAGGGTTTATCGCCGCGATAAAGCTCTTCGACCGCGTCTAAGACGAACTCGTTGGAGTATTGGAAGGGTTTATAGAGAAGCGTTATGTGATAGCGGTAGGCGATCCATTTAGCGTGCATGTAGGCGATGAGTTGATCGCCTAGCCTGCCGCCTTGGATCTCATAAGTGACAGCTTTGTCCATGGCTGCGCAGGAAAGCGTAAAAAATAGAAACAAAAAGGCGATTTTCTTTTTCAAGTGTCCTCCGAAGAAATAGTGACAGGGGACCTGGGAACGATTTCGAGCGCTTCTAAAGGTTCGATCTCAATCTCTCCTTGGGTAATGCCCATTTCTTTGAGCTTGCGCGCGCTGACGAGCACGCGTGTCTCTAAAGAGCCGATGCCTTTGTTGTAAGCGTCGACAGCGCTACTTAACGAGCGGCCCATTTTCGTCCAATGGCTGTTCATGTCGATGAGCCGTTTGTAGAGGTCTTTCCCCAAAGTGTGGAGCTCTTCGACATGGCGCGAGAGGTTTTCCTGCTTCCAGCCATAGGAGACCGCGCGTAGCAGTGCGATGAGGGTCGTGGGCGTTGCGATGATCACCTTTTGCATAGCGCCCGCTTCGATAAGTGCGGGGTCATGCTCTAAAGCGCTGCTAAAGAACGTTTCGGCGGGAAGAAAAAGAACGACGAATTCCGGCGTGGGTTCGAAGTGCTCCCAATAGGCTTTTTTGCCGAGTAGGGTGACATGAGTGCGCACTTGGCGAGCGTGCTCTTTGAGTTTGTTTTCCTTTTGCTGTGCGTCGTCGATTTGAATGGCGTCGAGATAGGCCTCTAAAGGGGCTTTGGCATCGATCACGACTTGCCGTCCGCCGGGCAAGCGCACGATGAGATCGGGGCGGTATCTTCCTTCATCGGCTTGCTGTTGTTCGAAAAAGTCGCAATAGGCCAGCATGCCCGAGAGCTCGACGACGCGACGGAGCTGTATTTCGCCCCATCTTCCGCGCGCAGCGGGGGAGTGAAGCGCTTTGACGAGCTTGGAGGTTTCTGATTTGAGTTGGCGCTCGCTTTCCAAAAGCCCCCTAAGCTGTTCTTTTAGCGCCTCTTGCACACCTTTGCGCTCTTTTTCCAATTCGCGTATTCCCGTATCGAGCTTTTTAAGCGAGTCGTTTACGGGAGTGAAAAGCTCGGAAATGGCGTGCTGTCTTTTTTCCAGATCACCTCGAGCACCTTCTTGGAATTTTTCCAGCGTTGAACGGGCTAGTTCCAGGAATATGGCGTTGTTCTTGGCCAGCGCATCCAGGGAAAGGGATTGAAAGGCCTCTTTTGCCGTTTGTTGCTCTTGCGAGAGCAAAAGGATTTTCTCTTCGGCAATTTGACATTTGATATCTAGAGAGTGTAGTTGTCGCTCTTTTTCTTGCAGGAGGCTTTCGAGGTTTTTATTTTTTTCCAGTTCGCTTGCCGCTATTTGCAGGCGCAAGGAGAGTTCTTTGCCTTGGATGTGACTGCGGACCCAAAGAAACGCAAGCGCAAGAGCTAGCAGGCAGAAAAAGAGGTAGAGCATCGTCTAATCCTCTTGATCGGGTTCGAAATCTTCCAAGGTTTTGGATTTCTTGCCAGCTATGAGGCGGATAAGTGAGAGTGTCCATCCCAGCAAGATATAGCCCCATGTCAGGGCGATCAGCATGATGGAGAAGAAATAAAGAATTCCGTAGAAGACAAAGACGGCCAGTATCACCGTAAAGAAGACGAGCTGAAAGGAGGGAACGCGAAAATGAAGGGCCTTGGAGCTGGGAAATTTCCATCGGCTGACCATAAAATAGCCCAAGACGATCATAAGCGAGGTGAGGATAATGGCCCTTGTCTCGGATGAGAGGGGAAAGTACTGTTCGGCAAAGGGAGAGGCGAGGAATAAATTTGCCGAGACGGCGGCAAGCGCGGCGGCATCGATGGGAAGCCCCGTGAAGTGCTTTTTTTGAGCGGCTATCGCTTGGGCATCGCCTTTGGCATCAGTGGCTTTCACATTGAAGCGCACCAATCTCAAAACCCCGCAGATGGAAAAGAGCATAGCGCCGAGCAGAGCATAAAAAGAAAGTCCCGTTCCCTGTTCCAAGGATAGACTTTTTAGAAGGAGTACGGAGGGGGCTACGCCAAAAGAGATCGCGTCTGCTAAGGAATCGAAGATAACGCCAAATTCGCTCTCCGCGCGGAAGGCCCTGGCGACAGCTCCGTCGAGCAGGTCGGCAAAAGCGGCGACGAGCAACAGCAGGGTGGAGACATATAAGACGTGGAAGATCCCGGCTCCGGGTTCAGAGATGTTTATTTTAAAAATGACAAAGAGGCCGCAGGCAAGTCCAAAAGCTGTGATAATGTTTGGTATCAGGTAAATTTTTCGCATGCAGAGAACACCGTACCCCTTGTGTCATTGAGGTTATAACACTAGTTTGACAAATTGCAGCGATTTTTCCCACAAAAAGGATTGCGCCGGGCGCGCTTTATGCTTTTTAGATTTTCCAAAACATTTTACCTTCATGCACTTGTATCCATCCTCTAAAAAAAAATCCCCCTTTTCTTTTTTTTTGTGGACTTTAAGCTTTGCTACTATATATGGTGTGTTTAGAAATATAAAACTACTAGATGTAGTAGAGACAGGAGATATATTATGACGCGCTCGCCAGCTTCTCAAATGGAAAATTCCACCGAAAAAATGCAGCAGTTCACCGTGGTGAAGCGCAACGGGGCCATCGTCCCTTTCCGCAGAGAACGCATCTTCCGCGCGTTGGAAGCCGCGTTTAGAGATACCAAGAAAATCATTAAAGAAGAGCCGCTTTCCGCGGAAGTAGGCGAGATCGTCAATGCGATCACGGATCTGATTTTGGATGCTCTTTACGAGCTTGCTTCTAAAGGCGCCTCTTTGAGCGTGGAGGGTATTCAAGACCAGGTGGAAATCGTCTTGATGAAGGCGGGTCACCACGATGTGGCGCGCGACTATATTATCTATAGAGATCAACACAAGGTGTTGCGCGAAGATTCGCCTCAAAATCTAAAGGTCTTGCGCGAAGATGGAAGCACAGTCCGTTTTAATCCAATGAAAATTGCCTCCTCTATCGAAGATGCGTTTCGCCATGCAGGAGGGCCATTGACAGAAAAAATGGTCGGATCAGTTAATTTTCTCACGCAAAGGGTCGTCGCGCGCGCTGTTCTTTTGGCCAAGTCAGATCATCTGCTGACAGCGGCCCTGATCGAAGATGAAATTGAGCAGCAGCTCATGCGCGAGGGCTTTTTTGCCGTAGCCAAAATTTACATTCTCAACCGCTCTTTGCAGGGCAAGCAGTCCACAGCGCCCCTGGTCGACCGGATAGGAGAAGAGGACAAAAAGCAGCGCGAATTCAGCGTCATAGATGAAAAACAAAAGCAGCATACGATTACCGAGCAGCAGATCCGCACACGATTAAAGCACGCCTGTCGCGGACTGGAAGATCTCGTCTTTGTGGAAGAGCTTCTCGAAAGCGTCATCACCCATTTTTATCAGGGGATGAAGGAGTACGAGGTGCACCTTGCCTTTATGATGGCCGCGCGCGCTAAAATTGAGATTGAACCCGCTTATTCTACGGTGGCCGCGCGCTTGCTGCTCGATACGCTTTACCGAGAGACCATGGGCGTTTCGGCGGCGGATCCCTCGCTGGAATCGACGCACCGCAGCTATTTCAAGAAGTGCCTGCAAAAAGAGATTTCCCTGCACCGCGCCCATCCTGATCTGCTCACTTACGACTTGGACAAGCTGGCTTGCGCGATGCAGCTGCAGCGCGATGATCAATTCACATATTTGGGCTTGCAAACGCTCTACGATCGCTACTTTATCCACCAGGAACAAAGACGGCTGGAGACACCGCAGATCTTCTGGATGCGCATCGCCATGGGGCTTGCTCTCTGCGAAAAAGAAAATAAAAATGAGCGCGTGATAGAGTTTTACGATGTGCTCTCCAAATTCTACCTCACATCGAGCACGCCCACTCTCTTTAATTCCGGCACCATGCACCCCCAGCTGAGCTCCTGCTATCTTTCGACCGTCATGGACGATCTAGGTCATATTTTTAAAGTGATAGCAGATGATGCGCAGCTTTCCAAATGGGCCGGCGGCCTTGGCAACGACTGGAGCAATGTGCGTGCAACGGGAGCGACCATTAAGGGAACCAACGGCAAAAGCCAGGGGGTCATTCCCTTCTTGAAAGTGGCAAACGACACCGCCGTAGCTGTCAATCAATGCTTTTCTCCAGAGACGCTGATCTATACTTCGAATGGGATTAAACCCATAGCCGAAGTCGAGCTCAGCGATCTCGTTTTAGGAGTGAGCGGGTTGTATAGGCCTGTGAAAGATAAATTTGCCTACAATCAAAAAGATCCGATGGTCTCCTTGAAATTTAAGCATTCTCTTGCACCCGTATCGGTCACCGCGGGCCATCCTTTTTATGCGATTCGGGGAGTTCCCCTCGAGCAGTCTGTCGAACGCACGTTGCAATGGCTATCCAAGGGAAAAGTGCGCTCTGAATGGATCGATGCAGGGCAATTAAAGGAAGGAGATTACGTTGCGCAAGTCATTCCGAAGGAAGTGGTGGCGGTGAGCGGTTTTGAGGAGGATGACGCACGTCTCTATGGCATTCTTTTAGGGGATGGGCACATGTGCAAAGATGGCGATGAATGGGGCGTTTCAGGTAATCCCAAAAAGGATTCTCATTTGGAGTTTGTGAGAGAATATCTGCGCAGGCGCCATATCCATTTTTGGGAATGTGGACGCGACGCTTCCTACTTGCAAATCCGCTGGGCAAGTGGGCGAGGGGCAGTGCGCGATGCGACAACGGGTCGTATAGTGGGAAGGGAAGCCGCCACGCTGCCATTTGAATATGAAGATATTTACGATGAAAAGGGCAACAAAACTATCTCTGCGCGGCTTTCTCATCTGCCAATTCCGCACACTTTAGCCTTCGTGCAGGGCCTTTTAGAAACTGATGGCAATGTCTCCCGCGGCAAGGAGATCACCTTCACCAACACCTCTTTATCCCTCGTAGAAGGATTGCGCTATCAACTTTTGCGATTGGGCATCCCCGCCGCAGGCAAATTTAGAAGACGTCAGAATAAACATGTAGCCAAGCGCTCCGATGGATCCGTGACACAGTTCAATTCGGAAACGCAATGCTATGATTTACGCATTCCTGCCGCGGCTCCTCTTGCAGAGCGCATGGGTTGCGCCGCTTTGACAAAATACAATTGGCTTACCCTTAACGGGCATCTTTTCACTCGCGTTAAAGAGGTAAGGTCCACATCCACTTCTCCCTTTGTTTTCGATTTAAAGGTGGAAGACGATGCATCCTACATGATCACTGCCGGCCTTGCTCACAATGGAGGCAAAAGAAAAGGGGCGATGTGCGCTTATCTGGAGACATGGCATCTCGACATCGAAGATTTTATCGAGCTGCGCAAGAACACAGGCGATGAGCGCCGCCGCACGCATGACATGAATACGGCGAATTGGATTCCCGATCTTTTTATGAAACGCGTGGAGTCCAACGGGCAGTGGACGCTCTTTAGCCCCAGTGACGTTCCCGACTTGCATCATCTTTATGGAGCGGCTTTCGAAAAGCGCTATGTAGAATACGAAAAGATGGTCGACGAGGGTAAAATTAAACTATACAAGCACATCGAGGCCCTGCAGCTATGGCGCAAGATGCTGAGCATGCTCTTTGAAACAGCGCATCCCTGGATCACTTTCAAAGATCCGTCCAATGTCCGCTCTCCGCAGGATCACGCGGGTGTCGTGCATAGCTCGAATCTCTGCACGGAAATTTTGCTCAATACATCCAGCGATGAGACAGCCGTTTGCAATTTGGCTTCTGTCAACCTCGACCAACACATGGGCAAAAATGGCATTGACGAGAAAAAACTCGCAGCGACCATACGCACGGCGATGCGCATGCTCGATAATGTGATCGATATTAATTTCTATCCTATTGTAGAAGCGCGCAAGGCAAATTCCACTCATCGTCCGGTGGGCTTGGGCGTCATGGGTTTCCAAGACGTGCTCTATAGGCTCAATGTCAGCTATGCCAGCCATGAAGCGGTTGCCTGCGCCGATCAGATTCAAGAGCTGGTGTCTTATTATGCTATCCTAGCTTCCAGCGAGCTTGCAAAAGAGCGTGGGACCTATGCTTCGTACAAGGGATCCAAATGGGATCGCGGACTTTTGCCCTTTGATACGATCGATTTATTGGAAAAAGAGCGCGGCGGTGATTTAGACGTGGACCGCTCTGTGCGCTGCGATTGGAAGATTGTGCGCGAATCTATAAAAAAATATGGCATGCGCAACAGTAACACTATGGCGATTGCGCCCACGGCAACCATTTCCAATATTACGGGCGTTACGCAGTCCATCGAGCCGATGTACAAGCACCTCTTTGTCAAGTCCAATCTCTCGGGGGAATTCACAGTGCCCAATACCCATCTTGTCACTAAATTAAAAGAGATAGGGCTTTGGGATGAGCAGATGCTGGATGATCTCAAGTATTTCGATGGTTCGATTGCCGAGATCGATCGCATTCCTGAAGAGATCAAGAAAGTATTTCTCACCGCATTTGAAATTGATCCCGAATGGTTGATCGAATGCGCAAGTCGACGACAAAAATGGATCGACATGGGACAATCCTTAAACCTCTATCTCGCAGAGCCCAATGGCAAAAAACTCGATCAAATGTATCGATTTGCCTGGAAGAAGGGGTTGAAGACCACCTATTATCTGCGCTCTTTAGGCGCTACGCAAATTGAAAAGTCGACGACCGATATTAATAAGCGCGGCATCCAGCCTCGCTGGATGAAAAACAAGTCCGCTTCCAGCAACATTCAACTCGATCGCGAAGTAGCGGCGGAACCTGAAAAAAAGACAAAACCTAAGGCGTGCAGCTTAGACGAAGGATGCGAGAGTTGCCAATAACATAATGTAAAAAAGGAGATACTATGATTACTCGCGAGAAAGAAGATCTGCAGGCCAATACGCAAATGCGCGTCAACGTCGATAAGAAGAGGCTGATTAATTGCAATCAAGTCGACGTCAATCAGCTAATGCCTCTTAAGTACAAGTGGGCATGGGAGCATTACATCAATGGATGCGCCAATCACTGGATGCCTACTGAAGTGCCCATGTCGAAAGATATCGAACTGTGGAAGTCTCCTACTCTTTCGCAAGACGAAAAGCACGTCATCATGCGGAATCTGGGTTTCTTTAGCACGGCAGAGAGCTTAGTTGGCAATAATATTGTCCTTGCGATTTTTAAACACATCACCAATCCCGAAGTGCGCCAGTACTTGTTGCGCCAAGCTTTTGAAGAGGCCATTCACACGCACTCCTTTTTATACATCGTGGAATCCTTGAATCTCGATCAAGGCGAGATCTTTAACATGTATAATGAGATCAATTCGATTCACGCGAAAGATGTTTTTGAGATGCAGATTACGGAGGAAATCCTTCAACCCGCTTTTTCTACAAAAGAGGCTAAAGGGGCGCAAAAATTCCTCGAAAACCTCATCGGCTATTACATCATTATGGAGGGAATCTTTTTCTATAGCGGATTTGTTATGATCCTCTCGTTTCATCGCCAAAATAAAATGACGGGCATAGGCGAGCAGTTCCAATACATCCTTCGCGACGAGACGGTGCACCTCAACTTCGGTGTCGATCTCATCAATGGGATCAAAGAAGAAAACCCTCATCTATGGACGCCTGAATTTCAAAAGCACATCGTGGAAAAGATCGAACAGGCCGTTCAGCTTGAGATTCAATATGCCCAAGACTGTTTGCCGCGCGGCATCTTGGGGCTGACGGCTCCCATGTTCCGCGAATATGTGCAGTACATTGCAGATAGGCGCTTAGAGCGCATTGGGCTGAAAGCCCACTACCGCTCCAAAAATCCCTTTCCCTGGATGAGCGAAACGATAGACCTGGGTAAAGAGAAAAATTTCTTTGAAACGCGCGTCACTGAATACCAATCCGCAGCTACTTTAACCTGGTAAGATTAGGAGGACCTGGCCCAGACTTTCTCCGAATTTGTATAGCCTGTTTTTTAGAGCTTTTTTCTTTTACATTCGAAAAAAGTGTTCTCTAGAATCTATATAATTCTTCAACATCTATTTGCAAACCCCCGACATTAAGAACTCTCGGAGTTCCTGGCGGCGGAGAATGCATTCTGCCACTTCTTTGAGCAGGATTCCTAATGAGGACTATCCTATTATCTTGATCAGTTTGAATGACTTGAATTTGGTCGCCATTTCTAAGGTTTGCAATATGGATTCGTGGGAAACAACGTTGGAATAAATTTGTCAGAGTAGTTTGTAGAGATGATATTGCCCTAATAATCGGTGCAAACATCCAATTTTCTCTTATACAAGCTGGTGCATTAGATATGAGGCCCATTTTTTAAACTCCTTTTATGAAATAAAGTTTTTAACAATTCTTATACTTTATTATATGATTATTGATAATTTAATTCAATTTAATTTTAAATTAGCTTAAACAACTGATGATCAAGTGTTTAAAATCTTAAGTTAAAATTTTTTAGGTCGTCGCCTAGAGAAAAAGTATAAAGTATTAGAATTTTCAATTAAATCTATACGAAATAAAAATGATTTGAGAAAAAACTCGCAGAAATGCCATCATATCTCGTCAATTGTCAATTACCCAGCTGTACGAGAAAAATCAGCTCACTCTAGAATCCATAATCCGAATCAGGGCGAAGAAAAAGAAATTGATTGAAGAAAAAAAAGACTCAAAAAGTAGTCTATCCCATTCAGAGAACGACTCTAAGACGTGTTAGCCTTCTTAAGTAAAGTGCTTTCGGCACTATTTTTCTCTCTTCCTACATCGCAAAGTGAACATTTTAATTGGATATGCCAAGCACGTAATAAGCGGGAAAGGCGAAGTTGTTGTTAGGGCGCGCAGCGACGATGAATTTAGCGCGCTTCCCTATGAAGTTATGCAGATTGAGATGCGTGCTGTAGAGGTAGGCAACGGGAAGATCTCCATCGCGCAGGATAAAATCGCCGGGCTTGCCTTTAGCCGGAGAAATATAAGGATCGATAATTCCTGAAATAACATCGGAAGTGAGCTGCTGTTCCTCGTAAAATTGCTCCATGCTATTTCTTTCATTGCAGCTAGCCCAAGTAAGATAAAGGGCTTCTTCCACGGGCTGCCACATTTTCATTTTGTCCGTAGGAGAGTGCATTTCTTTATGCTGTTTTTTACTGGCAGGGGCTTCTTCAGCACGAGCTAAAGCGGAATCCTTCTGCTTTTCTAAATAGACGATGCGCTTTTGCAGGTATTCTTCTTGAAAGCTGGCCAATGCTTCTCGGGCTTGTTCTGTAAGTTCGGTAAAGTCATCAAAATCATTGATTACGGCGTTATAGCTATGGATGACGCGGTTGAAATCGACTTCATCAAAGGACTTGCGGAGTTCGGATTTGGCAAGGACGGAGGTGGTATCGAGCAGCTCTTCGCCGGCATCTTTGCGCTTGTCCATCTGCTTTTTCAATTCGGGGCCTCCTGCGAAAGCGACGAGATCTTTTGCTATATAAAATAGGCAGGAAGAAGGAGGAGTGATCTCGCACCATTTGTTATTGACAGCAGAAATCACGGCATCCACGCGATCCCCAGCATTGAGGTATCCGATAACAGGGGCATCTAAACTCGGCTCGAGACGCACGTTGACATGGTTGCCTTCAACGACGTTGTCCAAAATAAAACTTCTAAAGACGTAGGCTTTAAATTGGGGTAGAGGCTCAACCGCCCAAAAATCGCCTTTTTCTCCTACAACGGAAATCAAGTCGTTTTTGTTGAGTTCTTTAATGATCCGGCTATCCAGATCGGGGCGTAGGCGCAAGCGCACTTTTTTCCCTTTAATCTTTCCCGTAAAGGGAGAAAAAGGAGTTTCCACATGCACTTTTTGAATAGCCGCGCGCGGCTTTGCGGCAGTAGAGGGCGGAGCGATGATCTCAGGGGCCGGGATGGCTTCCTGTTGAAAAGCGGGCAAAGAGGAAGTAAAGGAGATTTCGGGCATTATGTCTGAGGGCAGCGGAAGTGCAGCGTTGGGATCGTCTGCAAAAGCGCATGTTAATGACAAAGTACAGAGAGTTGTGCAAATAGAATGAACAAGTTTAGACATGTAATGACTCCTTCTAGAAAAGAGGTAATCAGGGCTGCATTAGCTGCACCCTGAATTTAAGTTGCTATCTGATTTGCCATTCTAGAAGGTGTTAATTTTTAACTCCACGTTTTTTTTACGTGAAATAATTAACTATTGAGAACTGCGCGGATGTGCTCGCAGTGCGGGTTTCCGCATGTGCAGCCTACTGGCTCGCCCAGGTAGACATTGTAGTGCTCTTGAGAATCGATGGGATTGCAAACAGAGTAGAGCTTGTCTCCCATTTGATGGATATCCCAGGAACGGAATTTGAGTTCCTCATCGGAGACAATCTCCTCATGTTCTTCTTTGAAAGACTCGCTGTCGTCTTCCACGCCCGATTTCATGGCTTTGGCGATTTGGCAATGCATGCAATTGCAATCCGGTTCGGGTTGGGGAATAATGGAAGGGTCTTTGACTCCTAAGGTTTTTGCAAGCGAAGCTATTTTTTTCAAAAATTCCGCGGGGAGTTCAGGGGTATCTCTTTGCTCGGGATTATGCTGCAGCAGAGGAGCAACCGTCTCTAGTCCTCCTGCAGTTGGCTCGGGTTGCAAGGCGAATCCGAAGGAGATTACTTCCTCGTGTTTGGTGAGAGTCTCCTGTTCTAAAAAGCGGGCATGGGTTCCGAATATCATTTTGATTAAGGTTGGCGTCAATCCGGGAATTTCAATGCGTGCGCCTGTAGATAATGTGACGATTAAGAAAAGCAGGGCGTTATGATGTTCAACATGAAGAGCTAAAATATTTTCCCACGAAGTAGAAATATAAGGAGGTATACTTAAGACTTTTTGATTAATTTTCATGTGAATATTCCTCACGCTAGATGCTGTATATATTTATATAATCTTATTATATTAAAAAAATGGCAAATAGTCAAGGATTTAGCACTCGAGCTGTTAGTTTGCTCGTTCTTTGCATAACTAGCTAATTGTAAAGAAGTTATAAAAACATTTGAGCCTGATGAGTTTTTCGGCTATGGTAAGTTTTTATGATCAGGGGGTAGGTTATTAAAAATTTTCCGACAGACAAGTTAAGTTCGACAAATAAGAGTCATCATCAAATTAAACTCGAAATGGGAGGTATTGTGGCGCGTAAAGCCTTTGTAATCGATACTAATGTCTTGCTTCATGATCCAGATGCCATTTTAAAATTTCGCGAAAATGATGTCATCGTTCCGCTAGTTGTCCTTGAAGAGCTCGATAGCATGAAACGCCTTTCCGATGAGCTGGGAAAAAATGCAAGGCATGTCCTTCGCTATATAGACAGCCTGAAGGCGAAAAAATCGGGGGATTTCAACGTCGGCGTCCAAATCGAAAATGGAATACTGGTTAAAATCAACGTCGACATCAAACCTTTGGAAAAGAATGGTTTTTCGCTTCCAGTAGACCGCAATTCCAATAAGATACTTTTGGTCGCCTATAAATTGCGCGAATCAGGGCAGCGGGTTGTTGTGGTCTCAAAAGACTTCGTGATGCGGGTTAAGGCCGAAGCTATAGGGATCGAAGCTGAAGATTATGAAGGCCTTAAGGTCTCTTATGAGTCAATTTACAAAGGATATCGCAAAATAGATGTGGCCAAGCGCGATATCGATGCTTTTTACAAAGATGGGTTTCTCCCGATCGAATTGGAAAACATGCAGCCCAATGAATACTGCCAATTGGCCTGTCCTGAGCAGTCTTCCGCGATTTGTAAGTATAATCCCAAAGGCAAAAACCTCGATCCGCTCATTAAGTTGTCGCGGGACATTTGGGGAATACATCCCTTAAATCTCGAACAAAAGTGCGCTTTGGACCTTTTGCTCAGAGACGATGTCAAATTGGTGACGCTCGTAGGGCAGGCGGGAACGGGAAAAACGCTGCTCGCCCTTGCGGCGGGACTGCGGAAGGTCTTCGACGAGGGCGTCTATACGCGGATATTAGTCAGCCGTCCGATTATGCCACTGGGAAAGGACATTGGCTATCTGCCGGGGACAAAGGAGGAAAAGCTCTATCACTGGATGCAGCCGATTTACGACAACCTGGAATTTTTATGCCAATCGACGAGCGGACAGGGAAATGGTGTGGAGACGCAAAAGTGGATCATGGAGAGTAAGAAGATCGAAATGGAAGCCGTGACCTATATCCGCGGCCGCTCTCTTCCAAAAATGTACATGATTATCGATGAAGCGCAAAACCTCACGCCGCATGAAGTGAAAACAATCATCTCGCGCGCAGGACAAGGGACAAAGGTCGTTTTAACCGGCGATCCGACGCAAATTGACAATCCCTACTTGGATAAGGATTCCAATGCTTTGACTTTCACGGTCAATAAGTTCAAGCAGTTTCCCATTTTCGGACACATTTTCCTAGAGCGCACGGAGCGCTCCGAGCTTGCGGCTTTAGCGGCAGACATTTTATGAAGGGATTAAGACGGCGGCGCCTTGAAAGCGCCCCCTCTTTAAATCCTCAAGGGCTTTATCCGCTTCTTCCAAGGGGTAGGCGCGTGTTTTGATGTGCAGCGGGCATTGTTCTATAAGGGAGAAAAACTCTTCAGCATCCCGCCTTGTGAGGTTTGCAACCGAGTGGATGCTCTTTTCGTTCCAAAGATCCCTATAGGGAAATGAGGGGATATCGCTCATGTGGATGCCCCCGCAGATGCAACGCCCTCCCTTTTCTAGATTTTTAAGCGAAAGGGGAACAAGTTCGCCAGCCGGAGCGAAAAGGATAGATGCATCAAGTGCCTGAGGGGAAGGCTCGTCTGAGCTGCCTGCCCAAACGGCGCCCAGCTCCAAGGCAAACTGTTGCGCCTTGTCATCGCCGCGGCGGGTAAACGCGTAGATCTCCTTGCCTTCAAAAATCGCCAGCTGCGCCACAATATGGGCCGAGGCTCCAAATCCATAAAGCCCTAATCTCTTTTTGGGGGCCGCTTTGCGATAGGCTCGATAGCCAATAAGCCCTGCACAGAGAAGGGGGGCGATATGCTCGTCAGAGAGCTGCAGCTCAGAGGGGATGGAAATAGCAAAATCAGCATGGCATCGGGTATATTCGGCAAAGCCCCCATTGATTTGATAGCCCGTGAATTTTGAGCTCTCGCAAAGATTCTCTTTTCCCTCTTGGCAAAATGCGCAAGTGCCGCAAGTAAAGCCCAGCCAGGGCACGCCAACGCGCTGGCCTTTGTGGAAACCCTTAGCGTTTTTCCCAATTTCTTCTACGGTGCCTACTATTTCATGCCCTAATACAAGGGGAAGTTTGGGGTGGGGAAGGTCTCCCTCTTTAATATGCAGATCTGTGCGGCACACGCCGCAAGCGCGGACTTTAATTAAAAGGTCGTTTTCTCCGCTGACGGGCTTGGGAATTTCTTCCAGGACCAGCGGATGTTTGATTTCTTTTAGAAGCATTGCATGCATTTGTTAAACCTATTAGTTTTAAGTTTTTTATAAAGTAAATTTTATTATATTTGCTAAAATTTAAATTATTTATATATAAAAAAAGAAAGGATTCTATGTTAGGGGGTGCATTTGAGTTGGAAACGTGTTTTAGGTTTATTATCCATTATAGTCGGCGTTGCTCTTATTGTTTTTGTAATTTATGGCAAAGGGCAAATTAGGGCGGCAAAAGGCGAGATTTCGAGCGCGAAGAAGAAGGTCGAACAGGGAAATCAGCTGTTTTCTCTTAACCCCATTTCTAAGCAGATTGGTCAAGGGATGTCCAGCGGAATACAGAAGAAAATTGCCGCAGGGGAGCGGACCGTAGAACAGTATGAGATGATCTTTATGTGGTGCCAGATTGGGGGCATTGTTTTGATTGTCTTAGGAGCTGGGCTGATCTTGTTTGGCGGCCGGCGTTCAAAAAGAGCTCGTTAATTTGTTTGTAAAGAGGTTGTTATGGATATTTCCGTATTTTTAGCGAAACTAATCGGACTCTATTTTCTGATTGTTTCGGTTTTATTTCTATTCCGAAAACGCCAGATGGAAAGCACTTGCAAGGATGTCATGGTGTCCAAAGCTCTGCTGGCAGTTTCTGCGGAATTGAGCCTGTTGTTTGGTCTGGTGATCGCTATAGACCATACTATCTGGGAGTATAGTTGGAGAGGATTGATCACTCTTTTGGGCTATTTGATGATTTTAAGAGGAATTGTCCGCTTTGGATTCCCAAATCAAGCTAAAAAGTGCTACGCTTGTATGATGAAAGCGCACTGGCTTTGCCTTCTTATCATGATTGTGATTGGCGTTTATTTGACTTATTGCGGGTTCACTTACTCATAATGCAACTCGGTCTTCCCAGGCCTTGCGGCCTGGGCCGGGGGTCACTTTCTTTTAATGAGTGTTTCTTTCCCAACCAGATTTTTACTGAGTAGAACCCAAGGACCCTCCAGGGTCTTATCGTCCATGCGAGTGTAGATCTGCACTCCCTCGTCCGAGCCGCCCTGATTGTCTTTAAAGATAAAGCTAATGGTGTCGTCGTTGATTTTCAACCCGGTCCCAATGTCGTTGTATTGATTTTTCCCTTCTTTGAGAAGCCAATTGGCTTGATAGACGCCGTTTTTATCTTTTTTGATTGTAAGAGACCCTTGATAATCCATCTTTTCATAGGGGTCATATCCTTGTACATCATAGGTGCCCTCGAACGCCCACGATAGAATAGTATTTATGCAGAAAAAGAAGATAGCCAAGTAGCTTTTTAACATGTTTACCCTCTCTGAGAACGTTTCTTACATCTGTAATTTAAAAATCCTTTTAAAGCAATATATCCCTTTTAAGCTAGGTTAGTATGTCCCTACGCGTATGTTCTTTGCCTTTAGACGCGCTTTTCAATAGACAGTGGTTAAATCACATAGAAAACGTGGATGCTTTTGTTAAGGAGAACTATATAGTCGTTGGCGGAGATAGAAGATCTAGCATTAAAAACCTTTTCTTCACACGAGGCT
This sequence comes from Rhabdochlamydiaceae bacterium, assembly GCA_036493355.1. GTDB lineage: Bacteria > Chlamydiota > Chlamydiia > Chlamydiales > Rhabdochlamydiaceae > JABDFI01. The sequence continues at coordinate 12,108 of DASXPV010000055.1, read as the reverse complement.
TTGTCGCATGTTACCAGGCTTCAAAATGCTTTCCCATTACTCCCAAAGGTGAAGGCGTAGGCTCTAATTCCTTTGGGAACCTTTAAAGACAAGTAATGGCGTTGATAGGAAGCGGACGCGATATTATATTTTTTGTCGCCATTGGCGAGAATGTCTCCGTAGTAGGCGCCGTCTAAATAGATCTCTAGGGGAATGCTGCTTGATCCTGCAAGGACGAGGTAGACTTGTGTTGCGAGAAAATTGAACTCTAGATAGCTATGATCGCTTTGTGAAGCGATGTATTCCTCTTCCGCGCTCCAAGGGCCTTTGAGAGCGACTTGATCAGAGCCCGCCTTTCCCATTTGATAATCCACCGCGTCGCCGGGATGCAGAGGAGAAGTATAACTATTGCCCCGCGCCAGTCCAAGATAAGTTTCCGGTGTGGTGGGCTGCGTTGCTTGTGGCTCTTGGGGCATTGCAATAGCGGGCATGCCGACCAGCTCGCGTATGGCATTTTCAGTTTCGCTATAAGCCCCTTCTCCAAAATGCACCATCCGGATCACGCCATTTTGATCGATGAGGTAATGCGCGGGCCAATACCGATTGTGGTAGGCATTCCACGTTTGGTAGTCATTATCGAGCGCTACGGGATATTCAATCCCAAATTCCGCCACGGCCTTTTTCACATTGCTATACTCTTTTTCGAAAGCAAATTCGGGAGTGTGCACGCCGATGATCACAAATCCATAATCTTTATAATCCCGATACCAGTTTTTTAAGTAGGGAAGCGTGCGAATGCAATTGATGCAACTATAAGTCCAAAAGTCGATGAGCACGACTTTGCCGCGTAGCTCTGCCAAGGTCAAAGGCGAGGAATTAATCCACTGCTTAATCCCAGCGATTTCAGGGGCAGGGCCTTTATCAGATAGATTTTCCTGCTCTGTAACCTGTTCTAATGCATTTTCGAGGGGCAAGTACTTTTCTAAGAAAAGCCCGGGAAAGAGGCGTGCAAGACTTTTGTTAATGAACATTTCCGCATTAAAGAAGAGCAAAATGGCAAACAGCAGCATGAGAAAACCAAAAAACTGCCTGACCCGCTCCGCATGGCGCGAAAGAAAGCGCGAAGCGCGGATGAGCTTAGCGCTGCCATAGGCGAAGAGAAGCATGGGGATTGCCGTGCCGATGCTGTAGGAGAGGGTCATCAGGATAACGGTCAGAGTGATCATGCGCGTGGCTGCCAGGGTAGTAATAGCGCCGAGAATGGGGCCCGCACAGGGCGTCCACAAAAGGCCAAGAGCTATTCCGAAGACTACTCCTCCCCAAAATCCCTGCCGCGGTTTATTTCCCTGAATTTTCTGACCCAAATCGGCGATAGGAGCAGATAGCTTGGCAAACCAGTTCGACAGCTGAGGAAAAATGAGCACGAGGCCGAAAAAGAAAATCAGAGCGATGGCGATATAGCGAAGAAAGCTTGGGGAAATGCCCGTCGTGTGCACAACCCACGTCAGCGCAAGAGTGAAAAAGGAAAAGCTAAACGCCAGCCCGACAATCGCTCCCAAGGGGCGTAGACGTCCTTCAGCAACCCCCACAGCCAGAATTGCTGGCAACACAGGCAGAATGCAGGGGGAAAGTGCGGTAAAAATTCCCGCCAAAAAGGAAAAACCAATTGCGAGGAGCATACCTAGAGGGATTTCAAACTTTTAATAAAGTCCTCTCTGGTTTTTTTATCCAAAAACAGGTACCGGAGCCTTCCGGAAAGAGGATTTTTTCGTAATGGGGAGGGGTTTTAATCCAACTCCATCCGTAAACGTCTGGATGAAAATTATAATCATGGGTGGCGATAATATCCACGCGGTCGAAAAGAGCATTAACTACACTTCCGCGGGCCACCATGCCGCAATCGACAAACGCCGCGTCATAGCACCTCTTGGCAAAGAGTTTGTCGCAAATGGCGTGGATTTCATTCATGAAATCGGCATTAAATTGGGCGGGATCCACTTTTTGTTGCTCAGCGATGACAACGGCAGAATTTATAGCCTGGCCGCATGTATATAAAATCGGGTTCCAATTGGCATAAAAATGATAGAGATTCAAGCAGTGTTCGTAATAGTGCACATTATCCTTTTTTGCTTCATCGAGCAGTTCGATGGAGGTTACCTCATCGCAATGATCTAGATAAAACTTTGTGCCTTGCCCTACCCCAAATTCGAGAAAGGAATGGATTTTTTGGATGCGGAATAGTTGCGCAAAACACGCAGTGTGATCGGTCCATTCGTTATTGGCCAGATATTCATCAGAGCGCAGTTGAGGAAGATCGTCCAAAGCCACTGTTTGGCTTACGTATAAGCATAGCACTATTACAAGGGGAAAAAAACGCATCTGGTTTTTCTTTGTGTTGAAAAAAAAACAATTTTTAAGTTTACTCGGCCCTTGTTTTTGATCAAGACTTTTTATAAGCATGGCGTACGCTTTTTTTGTTCTTCTCGTTTATTTGATTGCCCCTATTTCCCTGTGGGCATTTCCGCAGTACTACTGCACGGGAGCCAATAGCAAGTATTTTGACCTCCTTCTCAATTTGATTGGTAGCATCCACAGGACAAATTATCAAAATCTTGAAGAAATCGCTATTTTTGACTTTGGGTTAAAAGAATCCGAGCTCCAATTATTAAATACAATCAGCAAAGTCAAGATTTATAAAATACAGCAAGATAATCCTCATTTATTAACCTTTTATTACCGTCCGGATAGTGTGCGGCCTTGCTTAGGATGGTATATGTGGAAGCCCGTAGTGATAAAAGAGATTCTCGATGTCTTTCCCTACGTGTTTTGGATGGATGCTGCCAGCGGAGTGCTCACACCATTGGACAATCTTTTCGCGCACATAGAAAAAAAAGGGTATTTTTTAGCGACTATCGGCGAAGGAGCAAATAATAGAGTAATCGAACATCCGATAGGGTGGTCGACTACAAGTTATGTTAAAGAATTTTTCCATCTCAATAATCCAGCAAATGCTTGGGTGCTCGATCAAGAACTCATTATTGCCGGTCTTGTAGGTGTAAGCAAAAAAAGCTATTCCTTATTTTTAAAAGAATGGTTCGAAATGACAGATGATATCCTGCTTTTTGCAGATGATGGGACAGCCCCTGGCGGATATGGCAGATGTAGGCATGATCAAACTATTTTAAGTATTATTGCCAATTTAAATGGTCTGGAAATCCTGTCTAATGATGATATGCTGTATGATCCTCCCTATATCGTAGGAGAGGAGGGAAAAGAAGTCCCTTTTTATACTACATGGAGAAGCAATTATCAACGCGATAAAGCCAACGTGCTCGTGCAAACCGGCTCTTTTGGATCTGCGCAAAATATACCTTGTATCAAGTTCAAAAATCTTAGTAACCTACCTTTTTAAACCGTTATGCATGTATTTGTTCTTTTAATGTGTTTCATTGCCCCCATCACACTATGGGCATTTCCACAGTATTATTGTACGGGGGCAAGCAGCAGGTATTTTTACCCTCTTCTCAATCTGATTGGAAGCATCCACAGGACAAATTATGAAAATCTCGTGGAGATTGCTATTTTTGATCTGGGATTAAAAGAATCCCAGCTCAACTTGCTAAATACGATTAGCAAAGTTAAGACTTACAAAATACAGCAAAATAATCCCCAATTATTGACCTTTTATTACTGTCCTGGGACTGAACTCTCCTATTTAGGATGGTATTCGTGGAAGCCGGTAGTAATCAAAGAGATTCTCGATGTTTTTCCCTATGTGCTTTGGATGGACGCGACCTGCGAAGTGCTCACACCGTTGGACGATCTCTTCGCGCACATAGAAAAAAAAGGACATTTTTTATCGACCATCGGCGAAGGAGCAAGCAATAGGAAAATCGAACATCCGATACGCTGGTCGACTACAAATTGCGTTAGAAAGTTTTTCCATCTCGATAATACGGAAAATGCTTGGGTATTGGATAAAGAGCACATTATGGCGTGTCTTATAGGTGCAAGTAAAAACAGCTATTCCCGATTTGCAAAAGAATGGTTCGAAATGACTGATGATATCAGGCTCTTTGCAGATGATGGGACAGCTCCCTATGGATATGGCAGATGCCGGTATGAGCAAACCCTCTTGAGTATTATTGCCCATTTAAAGGGTCTGGAAATCGCGTATAACGATGATAGGATGCTTTATCCTACGCATATCCTGGGCGAAGAGGGGAAGGAAGTACTACGTGGAGAGTCAATTATCAACGCGATAAAGCCAACGTGCTCGTGCAAACCGAATCTTTTGGATCTGCGCAAAACATACCCTGTATAAAATTCAGAGAACATCTCTGAGGAGCACACTTTGCGATATCTTTTCCTTTCTTTGCTATGTTTTAGTTCGATAAAGGGTTTGGAGTTAAAGAGAGCGATTGTGTCCACCGATGAAAACAGGCTCTACTTGGAATTTTGGCCGTCGGTGGCGAAGGCTTGGAGTGCGATGGGCATCCGCCCTACATTGGTCTTAATTGCGCGCGAAGAGTGCGTCGATACGACGATTGGCGATGTGATCCGCTTTGATCCCATCGAAGGGATTTCCACGGCTATGCAAGCGCAAGTCTATCGCTTATTCCTTCCTGCCTTATTTCCCGAAGAGGGATGTCTGATTTCCGATATGGATATGATTCCCATATCCAAAGACTATTTTGTCGAAAGCGCTGAGCCTTGTCCAGATGATGCCTTTGTCGTGTATAGAAATGGCGAATTTGCGGGAGATCAGTATCCCATGTGTTATGTCGCGGCAAAAGGAAAGATCTTTAGTTCGATTTTTCGCATTGCCTCCGCATCTGATTTCGCAGACCGACTGCGGGAGTGCCGCGCGCAATTTAATTGCTGGGAGACAGACCAATTGATCCTTTTTAAATGGGCCAATGTCTGGCAGGCAAACGGCGGAAATATGGTCAAATTAGACCATAAGGTGACACACAGGCTGGACCGCGCCCATTGGCAGCCCTATTGGACACCCAAACAGATCGCATCCTCGATCGACGCGCATTGCCCGCGTCCCTATTCGCTCTATCGCGAATCCATCGATGGCATTGTGCAGGCTGTCGTGAAAAATAACAAACCATAAGTAATTATATATCAACGCAAGCAGCGCATGCCTTTCAAGTGGTTTTCGATCTGCCTTTTGTGATGAAAAATTGCTTTGAGGAATCAAGCCCCATTATGGTACCTGCTCAAACTTTTCTCTCCCAGCTTATTTAAAAGGAGGCTTCCATGTGCTATGTTCTCTGCTTTCTCCTCATGTTTGGCGGATGGGTTTCTTTGGGGGCGCGAAGTGTCATCCGCGCGGCGATCGATGTGGGCTCAGGAGGGCCTAAGCTGCGCATTGCTGAGATAGATGCAAGCGCGCATAAAATTGTTAGGATACTGCATGTTCAACAGTACCCTGTAATCTTTCAAAACTGCCTCTCGGGAGAGAGCCGGATGCTGAGTCCTGAAATAATGAGCCAAGGTATCAAAGCTATCGAAGAGGCTATCGCGGTAGCGCGAGCCTTGCATGCGGAAAGGATAGTCATCATCGGAACCTCTCCTTTCCGGTATGCGGCAAATGGGCAGGAGTTTGCAGAGCGCATTCAGGAGAAGACTAGGATAGCCGTTCACATCGTAGATCAAGATTTAGAAGGCAAGCTGGCTTTTCAGGGTGCTTTGACAAAAAGCGATGTATGCGCGGAAGATCTTATCGTGTGGGATATTGGAGGAGGCAGCACTCAATTTATCGCGGCTTCAAAAGAGGGATCCTATTGGATCGACACGAGCAGAGAGGGATCGGGAAAGTTTAGAGACTTTATCATCGAATCCCTCCAATGCAAAAGCGTCAAAGAGAATAAAAGCCCCAATCCTCTATCGCGGCAAGACGCGCGATTAGCCGAAGGATATGCGCGTAAGCTTGCTTGCCAAATCGATCCTGCATTACAAAAAAAAGCGTGCGCTGCTTCGACGAAAGTTGTCGGTGTGGGCAGCGTTTTTAACCGTGGAATGGCTTGGGTGGGAAAAAAATCCCTGACACTTGAGGAGATAGCAGCAATCGCAGAGCAGCTGATCGGAAAGACGGACGAGGCATTAGGAGGCGGGGATTTTGCTTGCATTGAGGCATCCAATACTCTGCTCATTTTGGGTTTTATGAAGGGATTGGGTATTAGACAGGTACACATTTGCGATGTGAACAATGCCGAGGGAGCTATGCTGTATCAGCCCTTCTGGGAAACTAATCAGTAAAGAATGCATGGCGAAGGGCGATCACGGCTACATCCAGCGATTTTTTGGCATATTCCGATGCGCGTGCTCCATGGCCGGCTAAATGGCCGATATCGTTTTGACAATAGACGTAAGTGGGGATACCGGCTTCTTTCAAGCGGTCGGCATAGTGTTGGCCCGAATCGCGAAGTTCATCCTGTTCAGCGAGAATGAGAGTTGCCGCCGGCAAATTGCACAAATCCGTTGCTGCAACCAGGGGCGATGCATAAGGATGATAGGCATCGCGAGGATCGGATAAATAGTTAATTGCTTGCCATCGCAAAGAATCCAGAGAATCACCTTTTCTTTCAAGTGTACCATTGCATGTCAAGTCGGGCGCGGGATTGATCATTACTTGCGCGCTAATTTTGGGTCCCTTGCGATCTCTGGCCATCAGGCAGAGAGCAGCTGTCATATTGCCTCCGGCGCTATCGCCTATAACCGCTAATTTAGAGGGGTGGGCACGCATCTCTTCCGCATGCTGTGCCGCCCAGAGTAGAGCGTCATAACACTGTTCTAACGGCAAGGGAAATTTTCCCTCGGGAGCATTTAAATACCCTACGGAGATTACAAGCGTGTGGGTTTTAGTGCAGAGATAGCGCGCCAAGTTATCATGGGTGTCAATAGACCCGGCTACCCACGCGCCGCCGTGAATGAGAAGAACAATGGGGAAGTGATCGCCTTTTCGAGGAGTGTAGATGCGGATGGAGGTAATGCGATTTTCTCTTTGTACTACTTGGTCTACGACAGATCCTACAGCCAAGATTTCCGCATCGATGCTCATAATCCGCTGATTGATTTTAGCGCGCACCTCATGAGAGCTCATATCCCACCAGGATACAGATTTGCTGTTTTCGGCACACATGCTAACGCACACTAAAAGAAGGAGAGGGAAACACTTTTTCATATTCTTCCATTGGCAATTGAAGAAGGCGAGGATTTTGATACTCATCGAGCCAGGATACGAGTGTGATCAGATCTTCTTCGGCCATTGCCGTGCACCCCGCCGTTCCTTTGCCCTGTTCGCTGCAAATGTGCATAAAAATCGCAGATCCTCCTCCCGGGACAACAGGATTGCAATTGTGGTGCACCACTATTCCGATGGCGTAGAGAGGGCCAATCTCTTGCATCTTTTCCGAGCTCTTCCAATCGCGCTCTGCTATCGTATGCGCATAGACGCACTGATTATAGAATTTAGAACCCGGATCGTCCACGCATTCTAAATCTTCTGTAATTAACAGAAAAGGCATATTCCTAGCGTACCTTTGATGTAGAGCATCTCCGAAAACCCATCCCAGGGAAAACAATCCCGCCGGGGATCTGCCGTCGCCTTCTTTTTTTTGCAGACCCTCATCGTCTTTCCATTGTAGTATGCCTCTGCCCCAAGCCATGCCCTCTTTCCCCAGTTTTATGGCAATGGGCCTACCCACTAATTCCCAGGGAGAGTCGGTCGTAAAGCGTTGGTAGCGATACAACTCTCCTTCTACCGCATTCCAATGCGAAGAGACGGCTACGAGAAGCTGCAAAACGCCGCTAAGAGATAATACGTCGAACATATTATTATGATTACAGGAGATTTTTTATGGTGACGATAAAGGCGACTATATTTTTTGACAAGCGCTTTTGGATAGCGACTTTTGAGCGTACGGATAAAAAGGGATACGCTATGGCAAGACATGTCTTTGCAAGCGAGCCTTCAGATCCCGAGGTCTACGATTTTGTTCTGCATCATTATCACGAGCTTAATTTTGGCGAAATGAAGGAGTTTGCCTTGGACATTAAGCGCATGAATCCCAAAAGGGTGCAAAGGGAGGTGCGCCGCGAAATGGCCAAACTGAAAGAGACTATGCAGCCTTCTACCTTTGCGCAGGATTACATGAGGGGGGGGCTCGAAAAGAAGAAGAAAGAAAAAAGGCGCACGAGCAGCGCTGAAAAACAGGCCCGCAGGGAAGATCAGTTTGCAAGAAAGCAACAAAAGAAAAAAGAGAAGCACCGCGGTCGATGATTTTTCTTTTAAGAAAATCGAAGCCTCTCTTATGCTTTTGCCTTAGAGACGTTCTCAAATTTGGATAGCCTGTTTTTTGAGTCTTTTTCTCTTAAATCAATTTCTTTTTCTTCGCCTAGTTAATTTAACTATGTCGTGCGAAAAAGAAATTGATTTAGGAGAAAAACCCTTCAAAAATCAAACTATCTAAATTCAGAGAACCTCTCCTAAGAAAATGTTTTAAAGAGGTGAGCTATGAAAGAGTGTTGTTCAGAACAAAAATGCTGTTGTCCTTGCCATTCCCAGCAAGAGGAATGCCATCCTCATCATCAGTGTCATTCAGGAGGAGAGGAAAAGGTGGGGGATTATTTTCTCGATTTGGCCGATCGCGCGTGGGGCGAAGTGTTAAAGGAAAAGATCAAAGAGCATATTTTAGCCACGCAAAATGACCGCATGGTCGAACTGGCCAAGATTGTTGCCGAAGGAAATAATCAGCGGTGGAAAAATAAAATGGAGAAAAAGCGCGGGTGCGCTGAAATGCAGGAAAAGCTCTGCCATTTTTTCAGCCATTCTAAAAAATAACTTAGATCGGAGAACGTCTTAAAAAAGCTCTCGTTAAAAAATTTTTATTCTAGTATGAGTCTCTAACTAGGTGATTTTAACGAGGAGCTAATAAGGCATGAAATACGTTTATGAATTTATTGGGACGTTTTTTTTAGTTTTTACAGTAGGGATGACGGTACTGGATCCCAATAATTCAGGGATTATGGCACCGCTTGCGATCGGATCAGCGCTTGCCGTCATGGTTTTTGCTGGAGGACATGTTTCGGGAGGCCATTACAACCCGGCGGTTTCTTTTGCCGTTTATTTGCGCGGAAAACTGCCTGCGCCAGAGATGAGGAAGTACTGGTTCATGCAATTGGCCGGAGGGCTAATCGCTGGTTATTTGACCGTGTTTTTCAAGGGAGCCCCCGCTCCATCTCCGATGCCCATGGATGCGATGAAGGCCTTTCTGGCCGAGTTTCTATTTACCTTTGCTTTGTGCTTTGTCGTTTTAAATGTGGCTATTGCCAAAGCGACAAAGGGCAACTCTTTTTACGGCTGGGCGATTGGTACCACAGTGCTTATTGGCGCATATGCAGTAGGGCCTATTTCTGGAGCGGCTTTCAACCCCGCTGTAGCTCTTGGCATATCGATTATGCAATTAAGCCCTTGGGGAAAGCTTTGGCTCTACATCGTAGCAAATCTCCTCGGCGGAGCTTGCGCAGCTGCTGTCTTCAAAGCCGTGGATAAAAAAGGCTGAGAGACGCCTCTAATCACAAAATGTGCGCGCGGCGAAAGACGACATATTGAGCGTAAGCCGCGCCTTGTGAAATTACCGGATCGTGGTAGTAGTCCATAATAGCTCTTTGAGCTTGGATATATCCCGCCTCTCCTTCAAACCCATAGTGCGCCATCACAGACATATGCAAGGGGAATAGGATGGCCAAAATGGCCTGTCTTTTTTCTATTAAAGAAGCATCTGCCGGGATCGCATCGACTGCGGCGTCCACTTTTTGCAAAAAAGGCTCAGAAATCATCTCATTGGCGATAGCGGAAATCATACTCTGAGCGGATTCCAAAGGGATTTCCTTAAATTCCGTTATTCCAAAAGCTTTATCGAAAACAAATAACCATTTTTCTTTATTAAACTCTACTAAAGCGGGAAATCTCGCCGCGCATTGCGTATATTCTTGATAGAAGCGGACAAGGCCTGTTTGGCTTTCTCCTAGGTGATAGGGGCGAATCGCTTCGAGTTGGATGGGTAGGATAACGTGAAGAAGCTGCTGCCATTTTTCCATCAGGGACGCAGGGCTTGTGCGAATAGCTGTTAGTTTCTCTTCATCGTCTTGAATTTTTTGAAATATTTCATTTTGAATCTGGAACAGCTGTTCAAAGGAGAGCTGCGGGGGTCGCGCCATAATAGAAGGGGTATTTGTTTTTTGCACTGCCATAGCAAGTAAAGGGGTGATTAAGGCAAGAAATACACTGCATAGCACTTTAAGCATGAGGAGCCTCAAATTGAGAAAAAAGTTATCAGGCATTCTTAAAAAATAGCAATACAAAAGGTATTTCAAATAAATCCTAACCAATGTTACGTTATTTTTTCACTAGGAAGCCATCATGTCCAAGGTATTCGCTTTTTCTTCTTGTGTTTTACCGCGCAGGCATTGTGTGATGGACGCATCATTTACAGCAGCGACTGGGCTTTTGCAGGTGATAAGACCCCTTCTTCCGTGGAAGAAGGCAAATCGCGCGTCTCCTCCAATGTAGAAGCCAAAGCGGGCTATTTCATTTTTTCCGATGCCACTATGCGCAAAATCTACGACAAAGGAGGGTTAGATGCTCAGTTCAGCGCATCGGCTACTGCGTGGAAATGGCTGCAGATCTACGGCAGCATCGAATACCTCTACAGGTCGGGCCGCTCTAAGAATAAGGGCGAGAGCACATTTATTTGGGAATTGCCCGTTAGCTTGGGGCTTAAACCCGTTGTGAAGATCTCATCGTGTGCGGAATTCTACTTTAGCATAGGCCCGCAATATTTTTACGTGCATCAGCACAATCGCTCCTCGTTTGTTCCCAAAAACGTCCACGACAGCGGCGTAGGGGGATTTGTAAATGCGGGCTTTAACTTTTTATTGCGACAGCATTTGCTTTTGGATGTTTTTGGAGGATATGCATATAGAAAAGCGCATTTCCACTCCTCGGAAAACAATGTTAACGGCGAGAGGAGGCAAGTAGGTGGTTTTACCTTCGGCGCAGGGCTGGGTTATTATTTTTAGAGAACTGGTTAACAAGGACTCCCAAATGATTTTTAGGTTTTTTCTTGGAATTGGGTTGTTGGTTTTATGCGTATCATCTAGGGAGTGCTTTGCCGGTTTAGCTTATGTCACGGATTTTGGAACGCAAAACGTCTATGTCATCGATACAATTGCAGGCGCATCGACGGGAGTTGTGGCCAATGGTTCTTTTTCCACACCCTTCAACATTGCGTTTACTCCCAACGGGCGCATGGCTTACGTGACCAATCAAACGGGTGCTGTAAGTGTGATCGATGTCGCAACTAATGCGGTAATTGGATCGGTGATCACTGCTGTGGGAGTTCCTCCCTTTATTTCTTTACAAGGGCTTGCCGTGAGTCCCAATGGCACAAAGGTCTATGTTGCCGATTTGAATGGCACGGTCTTTGTCATTGATACAGCTACAAATATTACGACGGGTGTTGTTGCGGTAGGACCTGGAGTTCCTCCTTTTGCCAACCCCGTCTCTGCCGCTTTTAGCCCTGACGGCAGTTTTGCCTATGTCACCGATGAAACCAACTCTGTTGTTTATGTGATCGACACCTCAACGGACACAGCTGTTTCACTTGTCAAAGAGATTTCCACGCTCCCCGCTCTTTCACTGCCGCAGTTCGTGGCTTTTTCTCCAGATGGTAAGCTTGCCTATGTGACAGATAGAGGCGCTGTTTCCGGTGTTTTTGTGATTGATACAAAGATAAATGTAATAACTGCCGCAGTACAAAGGGTGTCGGGAATTCCTGCGTTTGCAAATCCCTACGGAGTGGCATTCAGCCCCGATGGAACAGTTGCCTATGTGACGGATAATGGAAGCAGCCCGCATAGCGTTTTTGTTATAAGACTTCTTTCGAAATTAAATTTTGGAGTGTATATTAAGTAAGCATTGGGTCGACCATAGACATGTCGGAAACAAGTCCTGCGGCTAGTTTCCCGCTTGCCTTCTTGAGCCTCACCTCGCTTCGAAAAATCATCTCCTCGTCAGCGGGCCGTATGCAATACGGCTCCGCTAGACTCCCTTCG
>DASXPV010000054.1:0-26257 GCA_036493355.1 Rhabdochlamydiaceae bacterium | reverse complement strand
AAAAATGTAGTCCTTTTAACGCCTGTCAGGCGACGAAACTTTTCGTCGTCCAGATCCTTTACCATTTCGAATTTCATCATACCTCCACACTTTTGGAGGACGAGTATACTCAAAAGTTTAGTTTCGAAAGAAGTCTAATTTCTTTGCCACGAAAAGCGTAAGGCAAAAGATTTAATCTTTTCTGTATTTTCTCTAAGATCAGCTTCATGAGTATCGATCTCTAAGTCATAAGTAATATCTAGATGAACTTTATGAAACTGGCCTCGTGCAGATCCTAAAATACGATTGCCTCGTTCTTTTTCTCTCTGCTCTAAGACAGAAAGTGGTGCATTCACTCCCACCCACAAGACTCGGAAGTGTTTTAGTACCTCCTTCCATTCATCAACTTGATTCTTCCCAAAGGATACGTCATCGACAATGATATGATGACCCATTTTGGCTAAAGCAAGAACCACCTCACGAAACATTGCGCCTATTTTTTGAGCATAGGGACCTGCTTGTAACTCTTGAATTGGGTTGCCAGCTTCATCTTGGCTTTTTTTCCAGCTATACCCAAGAGGAGCTTCTCCTCCAGTCCAATCATTGATCTTCTCAGGCATCCACCCGATGATTTTATCAATACCAACATGCAGAAATGGCTCTTCAAATACATGTTGAAGCGCTTTAGCAAGCGTCGTTTTACCACTACTCGACGGTCCATTTAGATAGATGATTTGTATGGGATCAATCATTCAGGAAGCCAGTTTTCGTTTGTTAGAGAAGTCAGAACATGATCTTCCCATTGTCCGTTAATAAGTAGGTATTTTTTAGCATGCCCTTCGATCACGAATCCAAGTTTCTGAAGTAATCGAGCGCTTCTTTTATTCGATGGCATATAATTAGCCATAATCCGGTGAAGTTTTTGCTGTTCAAACATGTATTCAATAGCCCTTGCTACAGCTTCCGACATAAATCCTTTTCCTTCAAAGCCAGCATCGATGTGATACCCCAAATAACAGGCTTGGAATGGACCCCGAAAAATCTGAGAGAAATTACAAAAACCAATTATTTCACCTTCAGGCTTTTCTTTTAGAACTAATAAAAATCGAATGGATTTACCTTCTTTAAACTCTTGCTCCCATTGCATTAGCTGGGTCTTGTGGTCTTTTTTGGGCTCCCCAGTTGCTGATCTCCAGGGAGATATATGGCCCCCATTTCGTTCATCAAAGGCTTGAAATTGCAAACTATCATTTTCATTCGGGAGGCGAAGGATGAGTCGTGGTGTGTTCAAAGAAATTTGGAGGTTATTTTTCATTTATCTCCATGTAAGCAGAAATACAATGTGGTGTAATAAACGAAATCATAACGTATTTCCTTGGCTTTTTTCCCATTCATTTCGTTTAAGGCGATAAAAGAACGTGCTTTCTTAGAGGATGAGCTTCTGGAAGCTTTGGATGATCAAAATCGTCTTTTGGATCACGATGCATGCCGATTTTTTCCATGACTCGTATGGATCTGCGATTTGCTGGGACAGTGAAGGAAACAATTTCTTGAAAACCATATTCTTCAAAACCGGCCTTTAAAATAGCACGAGCAGCTTCCGTTGCATAACCTTTTCCCCACGCGTGGGATGCAAGACGCCATCCTATTTCTACACAGGGCGTGAAATGGGATTCAAAATCAGGAATATTGAGGCCCACAAATCCAATCAATTCGGAAGTCTCCTTGACGACACAAGCGAATAACCCAAACCCGTGCTGTCTGAAATGCTTTTGAATTCTTTCTATCATAGCAGCTGTTTCGCTTTCAGTCAGAGGCTTCAAAAGGCATTCCATTACCTCGGGATCTTGATTGATCACGGTAAAGGGAGCCAAATCCTCCAATCTCCACTCTCTTAAAATTAGGCGTTCTGTTTCAATTGAACTCATATCAGCTATCCATTAATGTGTTCGAGCAAACGAGAGATTTGTTCAGGTGAAGGCAGCTCACTTTGCAGCTCTTCTGGGAGCTCTCTAAACATCTGGTATGTTGCAACCCCAATTGGCTTATTCGCGTCTTTCAAGGCGTATTCCACAATAGTTCGATCCTTCTCTTTGCATAAGATAATTCCTATAGACGGACCCTCGTCTTTCATTTTCACCTTGTCGTCCAAAACAGTGAGGTAAAACTGCATCTTACCCATAAACTCTGGGACGAATTCTCCTATTTTCAATTCGATCGCAACAAGAGATTTGAGCTTCCTATGGTAAAGCAAAATATCGATCAGAAATTCCTTGTTACCGATCTCTAAACGATATTGAGATCCCATGAATGCATAAGCCCCGCCCGCTTCTCTTAAAAATTCTTCAATCTTTCCAATCAGCGCCTTTTCCAACTCGCGCTCATCATACTCATCCTTCATATCCAAAAAACCAAAACCATACTCGTCCTTTACGGCCAATTTTGCTTCTGGACGCATTTCCTCAGGAAGGCTCACATCGAAATTCGTCTGGCTCGACATGGTTCTTTCATAATTTTTGTTGTCAATCTGGTTCAGAAGAACTCGGTAGCTCCAGCGATGCTTCTTGGACATCCTCATATAGAATTCACGCTCTAGAGGGTCCTTACACTTTTCTAAGATGTAAACATGGTGGGTCCAGCTAATTTCTGCCAGCAGTGCTGTCAGTTTTACATTACCGGAATAGGATTGATGGAAGTCCCTCATCCTCCATAGGTTACGGGAGGAAAACCCCTTCATCCCAGGAAAGGAATTTTGTAAATCACGGGCTAGTTGCTCAACTACCGAAGCTCCCCATTTAGCCTCTTCCTGCTGTTCATGGATGGTCCTTCCAATCTCCCTGTACACCTCTATCAGCTCGCAGTTAACAGCTACCATCGCCCTGCTTTGGGCTGCTTTTATTTTGCTGGTAAGGGCCTCGAGAACAGAGGCGTACTCCTTAGGTAAGGAAGCGGCCGCGCCTTTGTTCGGGGATTTTAGCGCATTCTGGTTCAATATTTCCTTTTCTATATTAGCCATGAACAGTTCCCCCAATCTCCTTCTCAAATAACAGTCGAATTCCCTCACATAAGAGAGCAGATTTATCAGTCTTCCGTCGCTCTCTTAGACGTTTAATAAACAGCTCGTTTAAAAGCGTTTCTTCCTCTTCCGTCATGTAAACTGTGGTTTTCGCTTTCTTTGGAGAGTCGGTCTCTTTGGCTGGCATGATCCTTCCTAAAATTGAGTTGACTGACAAGGATGCCAATGGCTTTCAAAAAAGTCAAACCAGTTCAGAAGTTTAGTGGCTTGACGCGTTACTGGTCAAAAATACTGAATATTTACATAACCCCCAAAAAATAGGGCTGATTTTGTCCTGCCTACACTCCTTTTATATAAGTCGCCAAAAAGGTTGATAAGCGCTCTCTCATGCTAGGTCTGCGTGGGGAAGCATTTTCCATATTTTGAACTCTTTTTATATATGTCCGAATAATCAGCACCTTCACACAGCAAAACGGCATCGACTTTTCCTGGGTCTAGACCCTTGTTACACATTTCCGTGATTCTAACAGCAGACGAGCGTCTGTAAGCTCTTCCAACGATGCCTCTTTTTCCATACACTCGAGAAATAGCCTACGAAAATCAGGGTCGCTAAAGCCGATACATCCAGCATAGCTTTCCCCATTAGCAATCAATTTGGCATACGATTTACCAGAAGCATACTCAAGCCATGGCTTCCCCTGAAAATGCTCTGCTAGGGCTTTATTGTCTTCGATCCACCGCCTGCTTACGCTTTCCTCTTTTTCCATTTGCATCTGACGTTCTTGCTCTGTTTTCTCTGCCTCTTTCCTCCGTCTCTCCTGATATTCTTCTTGTTCACGCGCTTTGCATTCTGCCTCTTGTTTCTGCATTTCTTGTGCCTTTACCACTTCAGCTTTCTGCCAGCCGCCATCGCGAACAGATTGCAATGTGGTCTCTAACCACGCCCTTGGACAGGCAATAGACCCCACGGGCTGAGCTGCCAATCGACGTAACGCTTCTTCAATCTCCCCCTCTGCCCATCCTTCACTCCTTTTCATCTTCCTCCAATCATCAAAAGAATCCGATGCCACAATTTCTAAAGAGGAAGAAGATGAAGAAAAAATTTCTTTTATCGCAATTGGTTTAGGAGGGATTTCTTCTGTAAAAGTTTCTTGTGGATGAGAGCTTTCTTTTGTGGGTAAAGGATTTTGACTACCCGAGTGGGTTTGCGTTTCTACTACCGGTGGTAGCTCGTTCTGATCACGGTTCTCTAATTCGCTGCCGACCGGTGGTATATCCTTTAGACAACCCTCTAAAGATTCTTGACGACGTGGTATTCCTTTTTGAGTACCCTCACACTGTTGTAAAACCTCGAAATTGATACTATAAATCGATGGGGCATCATCGCCTTCAGATGATTTCAGCTTTCTCTGAGTTATCAAACCTCGAGAAAGTAATTCCTTGATCCCTTTGATGATCGTAGAATGGGATAACCCCGTTATTTTCTTAAACTGTCCAATAGAAATAGCATCCTCGAGCTTCTGCCATCCGACTGTTTTCCGAACTATGGTCAACAGAATTTCAAACTGAGGCGAAGGAAGCTGCGCCATCCAATAATCGAATATGACATTTGGCATCTGCGTATAATTTTTCTGTGTGCTTTGTTTTCCTCCCATCGCATACCGCCGTATTGCATTATTTATTTTCTTCAATGAAATGCAGTAGGGCTAATTCGTCTATGAGCAGGCCTCGGCCTAGTCTTCGGACAGCCTTTTCCCGAAACCCTCCTCTATTTTTAAACAGAAGATTTTTCAGACGATTTTTGGTAAGAAATGGGTATTTCTCAATCAGCTGTTGAGGTGTGAGATATGTCTTTGAATTACGTTCCATCTTTGTTTCCCTTGTTTGGAGGATTCCCTTGCCGGAGATTTCCTTAAATTATTCAAACAAGACCTAAGATGCCAACAATGGAACTGAAAAATCTTCGTCTGATATTTTTGCAATTTTGCGAAAAAAATCTACTACTCTTCAAACGCTTCTAATGCCCACTCTCTCAAAAAGATACGTATTTGTTCAGGCAGAGGACCTTCAAGTTTTTGAATGAATTCAGAATGTAGAATTTGACTGGGCCGCCAACCAAAGTGCTTTAGAATCTTACCGATCTGTTGGACTGCAAATCGTAGTTTAGCCAAATTCACCCCCTTTTTAGAGTAGATCCTCGGGATAGGTCTAAGCTCTTCCGTCGCAATGCCTTCTCTTGCCCAATACGGACGATCCTCCTTCGATACCGGAAATATGGGAGATATTTTATTAGCCAAGTCTCTAGCTGACTGGAAACGCTGTAAATCTAGTAATGCATAAAGAGAAAACTGCTTATTTTGGAGATCCTCGACTAAAGCTGTGATAGTCAAGTATTGATCAGAATGCAGGCGCCAAAGGATCTGTGCAACCACCTGCACCTTTATACGCTTCTTTTCTGCTGCGGTAAGAGCAGCAAGCTCTCTTTGAATACCTAAACGCCCAAATATTTTTTCCTCCTGATACCCCAAAGGAATATTACCTTCTAGAATCAACTTCCAAAATTCACTCTCTTCACCACCTCGATTACGAAGCTTTATTTTCTTTTTCTGTTTCTGCCAATAGCACAGAAATTTAGCCAAGTACTTTACATCAGTGTATGCCTTATGCATAGGACGTTCTCCGGGATCGATAAAACTCATTCGCAGCCGATGGCCATCTATCGCAGACATTAAAGCATCGCGCAACTCATCGGGGAAGTTTTCATTCATTGCTGACTCCTTGAAAGATTTGTTCGGACATTTTGGATACGGCATCGATAGAGCGGGATTCGACGAGATGAGCATAACGACGGGTCATGGCTATACTGCGATGTCCGAGAAGATGGCCGATTTCACCCAAAGAAAGGCCTTGCGCAAGCATTTCTGTGGCGTAGGAGTGTCTTGCATCATGTGGACGGAAATCTCTCAATCCTGCCCGTTTTATGGCAGTTTTAATGGCACGCCTGAATTCAAGGGGCACTGAAGAATCGTTACCGGGAAAGATATAGCCGAGAGAACACGATTGCGAGGCGAGGGAGCGAAGGAGGTGTAGAGCAAGACCACGGATAGGAACAGAACGCATATCGGTGTTCTTGGACTTAATGATCGTGATTTTACCATTGGAGAGTTCGACGTCCGTCCATTTGAGACCGCGGATTTCATTGTAGCGACAGCCAGTGCTGAGGAGAAGAACAACGAAAGTGAAGAGGTAAGAGTTAAGACTCTTGCGACAAGCATCAAGGAAACATGCGCGCTCTTCGGGAGAAAGAAAGCGGGTACGTTCACGAGGTTCTTTTTCTCGAGAAATCTTGCGGACAGGATTCTCTGAAATCCACTCCCACTGTTTGACGCAGATAGTCATAAGGTGACTGAGAGATGCGAGGAATCGATTGCAAGTACTGCCCGTGCGGAGCTTGCCTTTGGCATTACGCTCTGAGAGAAGCTTTTGTTTCTTTTCAGCGATGGTAGCGGGGCGAATATCTTGGAGATAGAGAGCTCCTAGTTCTTTTTGCCACCAATTGAGGTGACCTTGTTTGGCAATAGAGGCTTTGTGCTCTTTGTAATAGCGTTCAATGGCTTCCTTGAAGGTGCGGTGGCGACCTTCGTGGTAGAGTTGCTGGCGGCCGCAACGGATGTCGGCTTCTGTTTTTTGAATCCATGTCTTTGCATCTGTCTTGCGATCAAACATGGCTGTGAGTGTTGGATGGCCTTTGAGGCGGACTTCTGCTTGGTAGCGAGTGCCACCGTCTTTGAGGGATCTTTCTCTGATATAACCCATTTCGACTTCCTTACAAGCGAGCTGAAGATAGTTAATCCATTGGTCTGTACTAGCTTTGTTGTTGTTTTTCAGTTAGTTACAAAGGAGGATCGATACTTGTGCCGTAATATTGCCGTAATCGACGCTCCAAAAAGCGAATCTCAAAAAAATAATGAGTTTCGTATCTTGGATGATTTAAGGAAAATTGAGTACTACGGCTATATTACGGCAAATCTCCGGCAAGAGGTTCTTTTTTTACCGTATTTTACTAGCCGATTTCATAGAAGAACTCCGGATGCAAGATTCGAACTTGCGACCAATGGATTAACAGTCCACTGCTCTACCGCTGAGCTAATCCGGAATAGAAGCAACGATTTTAGATTAAGAGCGATTTTACATCAAATGCGTTGCTTAAAAAAAATGTTTTTAACAGTTTCGGGGGATAAAAATTTGGGTTTAAATCCTATCCCTAAGTAAGCTATATATAACGCCTATGGAAGAGATTTACGGATTTATTGAGAGTATCGTCTTTGCAGGGGCCGAAAATGGCTTTACAGTTGCACGGCTCAAAGAACCGAAAAAAAAGGAGCTGACGACCCTCGTCGGCTCTATGCCCTCTATTCAACCGGGAGAGACGATCCGCTGCAAGGGGATGTGGAAACACCATCCCGAACATGGCTATCAATTCGAAGTGAAAGCCTTTGAGCTAGAGGCACCCTCTGATCTTTTGGGCATTAAGAAATATCTTGAATCTGGGATGATCAAGGGTATCGGCCCGGTTTACGCCGAGAGAATCGTCAACCTATTTGGTTTGGAGACTTTAGATATCATTGATGCCACGCCTGAGCGGTTGTCGGAAGTGCCGGGGATTGGCGGAAAGCGGATGGAGCAGATTCAAAAGTGCTGGAAAGAGCAAAACTCGATTCGCAATGTGATGGTCTTTTTGCGCGGCCACGGTGCATCCCCTGCCTTTGCGCAAAAGATTTATAAAACCTACGGGGACGCGAGCATAGAAAAAGTGCGCGCCAACCCCTTTCAGCTGGCTAAAGAGATTCACGGGATCGGGTTTAAAACAGCCGATGCGATTGCCAAAGGAATCGGGATTCCGCACGATTCCGCAGCGCGGATCGACGCAGGGATTGAATTTACGCTTTGGGAGTTGAGCAATGAGGGGCATGTCTGCTATCCCGAAGGCGAATTAGCTCCGCAGGTCAGCGCTATCTTGGAAGTCGCCGAAGAAAGGGTCAAAGAACGCATCGCCGCCCTTGTGAAAAATGGGGACATTATTCAAGAAAACGACAAGATATGGGTTAAGCCCCTCTTTTTTGCCGAGATCGGGATTGCGCGCGAATTAGCCCGTCTAAAACAAGCACCTTGCCGCATACGCGCTGTGATCCTTGATAAGGCAATCGAATGGGTGGAAAATAAACTGCACATCGCCTTAGCGCCCGAACAAAAGGATGCTGTGAGATGGGGTATGCAGGAAAAGGTATTGATCATAACGGGCGGCCCTGGTACGGGAAAGAGCACGATCACCAAGGCGCTTCTCGCCATTACAGAAAAGATCACCGGGCGCATCCTTCTCGCCGCGCCTACTGGAAAAGCTGCCAAGAGGATCAACGAGATCACGCATCGCAAAGCGTTTACTATCCACTGTCTTTTGGAAATGGATTTCACGGCGGGCACTTTTAAGCGCAATAAAAACAATCCTCTCTCGTGCGATCTGCTCATTGTGGATGAGGCAAGCATGATCGATACGCAGCTGATGTATCATTTGCTCAAGGCCATACCTGCAGATGCGCGCGTCATTTTCATTGGGGATGTGGATCAGCTGCCCAGCGTGGGACCCGGCATCGTACTCAAGGATCTCATCAGCTCAGAGCAGTTGCCAGTGATCCGGCTAAAAAAGATCTTCAGACAAGCGGCAGGCTCTCGCATCATCACGAATGCGCATAAGATCAATGAAGGGATCTTTCCAGATCTCTCTGAGCGCAAGGGAAGCGACTTTCAGTTTATTGAAGTCGATGAACCCGAAGAGATCGTTAAACGCATTGTCGATCTGATTAAAATAGAGCTTCCCAAGGGCCATCGCTTTCACCGCTTCGATGATATCCAAGTCCTATCTCCTATGAAGCGGGGAGTAATTGGCACGGAGAACCTCAATGTCGTTTTGCAGCAGCAGCTCAATCCCAGCGCGCAGCCCTTGCATAGAATGGGCCGCTGTTTCCACATGGGCGACAAGATCATGCAGATCCGCAACAATTACGAAAAAGAGGTCTTTAACGGCGATGTGGGCAAAATCGTAGAAATTGACCTTTCCGAAAATCTCTTAAAAGCAGCTTTTGATGGGAAGGTCATCTCTTATGATTTTACGGAAATGGACGAGCTTATTTTAGCGTATGCTGTTTCTATTCACAAGTTTCAGGGAAGCGAATGCCTCTGCGTGATTATCCCGATACACACGAGCCATTTTAAAATGCTCTACCGCAATCTGCTTTATACAGGCTTGACGCGCGGAAAAAAGCGCGTCATCTTTATAGGAACCAAGCAGGCTATTGCGATTGGAATACGCAATGAAGAAGTCTTAAAGCGCCATACGGGATTGCGCACATCAATTTGCAAAACTATTGATTGCTACCAGGAAACCACTCTTTTTCGCTCTTAGGCTTGAGCAAACTGGCATCCCCTTCTTCATCGACTTCTGGTTTAGGCGGATTGGTTTGCGTATTGCCCTTTTTGTTTTTCTTGTTGTTAGAAGAGGTATTACCTGTCTCGGAGGGCATAGTGGCTTCTTCTCCGCCTTCAGGGAAAATTCCTTTTAAAGCGATAAAAGGAGACATATTATCTTTAGCCTGGCCAGCAATAAAAAGGCTTGTAAATAACAGTGTTATTGTTGTTCTCATAGGTATCTCGTTTAAATAAGAGCATCTTTTTGTCTTATACATGCCGCAAAAAAAATAAGATACTACTTTTTTACTTATTGGACTTTTGTACCTGGAAGGGCGTGATGCAAAAGGGGTAATTCCAATCCATGAGGAGCTTCAGCGGCAAGGACCATGCCTTGGCTTTCGATCCCCATGAGTTTGGCTGGCTTGAGATTGGCTACGACCAGAATGTGTTTTCCAATGAGCAGAGTGATATCGTCCATTTTCTCTCCAATTCCCGCGACGATGGTGCGCTGCTCAGTGCCCAAATCGACGAGCAGCTTGAGAAGCTTTTTACTTTGAGGAACTCTCTCTGCCTGAAGTATTTTACCGACGCGCAGATCGACTTTGCGCACATCATCGATAGAAATAGATTCCACCGTAGCTTCTTTGGGAGATTCAGGAGTTTGTGTCATTTTTTGCAATGCCTCGATTTCTTTGTTAATCATATCATCCTCTATTTTTGCGAATAGGACTTGAGGAACAGGTAAAGAGTGCCCTTCGGATAAGGGAAGAGATAACACTTCTTTCCAGTGCCGGCCGGCCAAAGGAGAAGCAAATCCGAGCATCTTCCACACTTTTTCGGCGGTTTCGGGAATGATGGGAAAAGAGAGAAGCGCAAGGGCCTTTATGCATTCCAAGCAGCAAGAGATAGCGGTGTGCATCTCAGGCATGGTGACAGCGCTTTTAGCGCACACCCAGGGCTTTTTAGCGTCAAAATAGGCATTCCCCACTTGGGCTAGCTCCATCACAATTTGGCTGGCCCGGCGCAAATGGAAATGTTCGTATGCCTCTGCACACTCTTGGCATAAAGTGCCCATCTTCTCGATAAATTCTGTATCGATGAGCTCTAGAGGGGCGCGCGTGGGGATCTTTCTTTCGCAGTTGTTTTGTGCAAAGACCAAGGTTCTGTTGACGAGATTGCCATACTTTCCCAAAAGCTCGCTATTGCAGCGCTTCTGAAAGTCCTTCCAGGAAAATTCAGAATCTTGATTTTCAGGGGCATTCGAAGCTATGGCATAGCGGATCTGATCAGCTGTGAAATGCTTAAAAAAGCGATCTAAATCGATATACCAGCCATCCGATTTGCTGAACTGGCGCCCTTGGAGATTATAAAACTCATTGGCGGGAAGCTCATCGACGAGCTTGTAAGGTTGATTCTGCCCCATGATCATGGCAGGGAAAAACACCGCGTGGAAAGGGATATTGTCTTTGCCTATGAATTGCACGAGTTTTGTCTGTGGATCAAGCCAATAGTTTTTCCACTCTTCAGGCTTGCCTTGCTTCTGGGCCCATTCGCGCGTTGCGGATATGTACCCGATCGGAGCATCAAACCAGACATAGAGCACTTTGCCCTCAGCTCCGGGCAGAGGAACCGGAATGCCCCAATCCAAATCCCGCGTGATGGCACGCGGCTTGAGATCGTCGATATAGCCTTTGGCAAAATGAATGACATTGGCCTTCCAGTGCTTTTGAGAAATCCAGTGCGATAGCTTTTCTTTAAAAAGATCAAAGCGCAAAAACCAGTGCTTTGTCTCTTTTCTAATGAGAGGAGCCCCTGTCACTTTGGAGCGCGGTTGCAGCAGATCCGTTGCTTCGTAACTGGCGCCGCATTTTTGACATTCATCGCCTCGCGCTTGAGGAAAACCGCACTTGGGACACGTACCTACTACATAGCGATCGGCTAAAAAGCGCTTGTCCGCCTCGGAATAAAGTTGCTCGGTGACCCTCTCCTCGATATAGCCATTGGCGAGAAGCTCCTTGAAAAATTCCTGCGTTGTCTTAGCGTGGCCGGGCCATGTGGTCCGGGAAAAATGATCGAAGGAAAAATGCAGCTGGGAGAAGAATTTCTTATTAACTTCGTGAAAAATATCGACATGCTGTTGGGGTGTTCTGCCCGCCAAATCAGCACTCAACGTGATTGCTACGCCATATTCATCAGAACCGCAGATATAGAGGACATCGTGGCCTTGAAGGCGCATAAAGCGCGCATAGCAATCTCCGGAAAGATAGGCTCCAGCAATATGCCCAAAATGCAATGGCCCGTTCGCATACGGAAGAGCAGAAGTGATCAATATCTTTTGACGCATGCAACTGACTATTCTTGCTCTTGATCAAAAGATTCATTTTCTGTTTCAGCCTCTTCCAATTCTTGCAACTCTTGAAGATAATCTTCGCCAGGGTTGTTTTTTAATTCCTGCAGCAATTTGACCATCTTTACTTCGTGGCCTGCCCGCATGTAAAAACGTGCAAGATTAATGGCTCGATTGACAAGCAGGAAATTATTTTTAAACAAACCCTTTATTGTCTCATTGGTCAATGCATCGCGAAGCGGATTTTCTCTCATTATTTTTCTCCTCAATTATGTAGCTCTAATTCTATGCTCTTCTGCGATTACGATGCTGCGCAATATAGCGTATGCGTTGTGTAAATTATCATTCACAATGTGGTAATCGTAGCGCGGAATCATGTACATCTCGTGTTCCGCCCAGTGCAATCTCTCTTCAATATTTTGTTCGCTTTCCGTTTTCCGCTTGCAGAGCCTCTGGCGCAATTCGTGTAGCGAAGGAGGGCTGATGAAAATGAATACCGCTGAAAACCCCTGAGCTTTCAGCTTCATAGCTCCTTGAGTATCAATTACCAAAATAACGTGCTTGCCCAGATTTTGCTCTGCAATCACATAATCGCGCGCAGTGCCATAATAATAACCAAATACTTCGGCATATTCAAGAAAATCTCCTTTTTGAATCATAGATTCAAATTTTTCTTTGTTCAAAAAGTGATAATCTTTTCCGTGGCTCTCATTATGCCGGTGTGGCCGTGTGGTGCACGAGATGCTCTCTACAATACAAGAAAATTCTTCAGTTAACATGCGGGTCAGTGTCGTCTTCCCCGTCCCCGCGGGGGCGCTTAAGACGAAAATGAGTCCTTTGGGTAAATTGCCGAGTAATCTTTGAGCCATGGAACCTATCCCAAAATTCTAAATATTTGATTTTTGATGCATTTTTCGTCAGATTTTGAGATCGCTTTGCAGGACATACTTGTAAAGTTAAGCTTAAAAGCGGTCTCAAAATGTGGTGAAAAAGGCGCGAAAAGCAAATGCTTGGAATTTTGGGATATACCCAAACAACTTGAAAAATTGGATTTTGACTGCGTCGACTTTTCCTCAGATTTTTTATCCCGCACTTGCGCCGTGTCTATAAGCACTGCCGCGCGTGCGGAATAAAAAATCTGAGGAGCCTTCTTGCCAAATCTCCAATTTTTCAAGTTGTTTGGGTATGGGTTCATATCTATTCGATATTTTGTATTTGTTCCCGGATCTTTTCTAATTCACTTTTAATCGCAACGACAAAAGTAGAGATATTTGCATCCGTTGCTTTAGAACCCAGCGTATTGATTTCCCGCAGCATTTCTTGCACGATAAATTCCAAAGTTCTCCCAACCGCCTTTTCTGAAGACAAAAGGTGATGCCGGAATTGTTCGATATGCGCACGCAGCCGCACTAATTCTTCCGTAATGTCCAAACGTTCGGCCAAAAAGACTAGCTCGCGCGTAATCTTTTCCTCAAGCTCTTCAGGAACCTCTCCAATTTCCCGCAGCCGCTCAATGATCTTTTGCTTATAGCGCTCGTAGGGTTCCTCTTTTTTATCTTCAATAGCTTGAATTTGCTCTTCAATAAGCTGCAAGCGCTTATGCACATCGGCTGAAAGAGCTTTGCCTTCCGTTCTTTTCATTTGTACAAGCTCGTCCAAGGCGGCGTGAACAATTCGCTGCAGCGCATTTTTAATTTCCTGTTCCTGGTGTTTGGTATCCAACGGCGATTTTTCTTGAAGTTGATTCAAAAGAAAAGACAAACTGACGCTTTCTTTGGGATCAAAGCTCAATTCTTCAGCAATGTGATTCCACGTCTTTTGCAAGTATTTGAGCTGGCTTAAATAGCCTTGCGTTATTTCTGGACTGACTTCTTCGGAGAGCAAATTGACGCGCACGGTAATCTGGCCGCGCTCAATCTCAGATGCAATCCATTTGCGCACATCCATGTCAAAGCGCAAATGATCTTTAGGCAAGTAGATGAGCATGTCGAGAATTTTGCGATTTACGGAATGGATTTCGACGATCAGTTTGCCAAAGGGAAAGGAATCGCTCGCACGGCCGTAGGCCGTCATACTTTTGCTCATGAACTTAGCTCTTAAAAGACCTTAATGAGTAATACCCAATATGAAAAATAACTGCCCATTTGAGCGCATTAAAATTCGTCGGCATTTCACACAGCTGAAATGCGAAGTTGTTTTTCATAATTGGTATAATAATAATTTATCAATTTGTCCTAGTCAAGAATTCTAATTGGCGCGGCGCGTGCAGCGATTTCAATGGCTCAAAGCTCATGCGATGAATGGGACAGGGGCCTAACCGGTGTATCGCTTCTAGATGTTCCCGCGTGCCGTATCCTTTATGCTGAGCGAAGTTATATTCCGGCCATTGCAGATGGTATTCTTGCATCAAGCGATCGCGAGTCACTTTAGCTAGTATCGAAGCCGCCGCTATGGATTGCGATCTAGCATCTCCTTCGACGATAGGCAACCCGGGAATCTCTTCCGTGGGCAGATGCAACCCATCGACAAGCAAATAATCAGGCTTGACGCGCAAGCGTGAAATAGCGCATTTCATCGCCTCAAAAGTTGCGCGTAAAATATTTATACTATCGATGGTTTTGGCATCGATAATCCCGATGCCATAATCAATAACGCTCAAAGCGAGAATCTGTTCAAATAGAACAGCGCGTTCTTCAGAGGTGAGCTGCTTGCTGTCATTGACTTTCGCAATGACAATCCCTTCGGGAATACTGCACGCTGCGGCGACAACGGGTCCAGCTAATGGCCCTCTTCCCGCTTCATCAATTCCCGCAATGGATTGATAACCGAGCTGCCGGATATGCGACTCGATCAAAAGCAGCTTTTTCACAGACCTCTATGTAGCTGGATTTACTTCATTGGAGGCTTCTGCAACTGTGTGATTGCTTTCTGTGCCTTTAGGGCCGATGTGTTCTTTGATCTTGGAGGCTTTGCCCGATGTTCCGCGCAAGTAGTAAAGTTTTCCTTTGCGCACTTTGCCCGTTTTGACGACTTGGATTTTGGCGATTTTGGGACTATGTATGAGAAAAACCCTCTCAATTCCAGCTCCATAGGAATGGCGATATAAGGAAAGAGTTTCCGATAAGCCGCCGCCTCTTCGCGCAATGACAGTTCCTGTAAACATCTGGATGCGTTCTTTATCACCCTCGGCAATGCGTTGATGGATGCATACGGTATCCCCTACACAAAATTTGGGAATGTCCTTTTTAATCTGCTCATTTTCTAATTCTTGAATTTGTTGATTTTGTTTCATAACACTACTCCTTTAATAAATCTGGCCGTATGCGCTGTGTTTTTTCTAAACCTCTCTGCCGCCGCCACTTTTCTATCTCTTTATGATTTCCGCTCAGCAACACTTCCGGCACGCGCTTGCCTTCAAACTCTTCCGGCCGCGTATAGGATGGCCCTTCTAAAATCCCATCTTGGAACGTATCTTTTGCCGCCGCCTCTTCATGACCCAAAACACCTGGGATGAAGCGCATGACCGCGTCAATGAGCACAAGGGTTGCGATGCATCCATTTGTCAGAACATAATCGCCAATGCTAATCTCCTCATCGATCTCCTGATCGATGACACGCTCGTCGAGCCCCTCGTAATGCCCGCATACCAAAAGCAAATGCGGCCTTTGAGCTAATTCCGCACACTGCGAAGAAGTTAGCTTTTTCCCTTGCGGTGAGAGATAGATAACGTGGGAATCTTTTCTCTTTTTGCTGCGTATGGCGTGTGATACGGGCCCTGGCATGAGCAGCATTCCCGGCCCTCCACCATAGGGCCTCTCGTCGACTCTGCGATGCTTGCCTTCGGCAAAATCGCGTATATCCGTACACGCGATATGTATTAACCCCTTCTCTATTGCCCTTTTTATGATGCTAACGCCAAAAGGCCCTTCAAAGTATTGAGGGAAAAGAGAAAGGATGTCGATTTGCATCTCTTACGCTTTTGCGGGTTTTGCCGCTTTGGCTTTTTGTTTTAAAGCCCTTCTCTTCTGCACATTCTTAAGCTGTTTGGCAGTAGTTTTTGCGCGGATTTCTTTAATGATATGCGGCGCTATGCGCTCAATAAGCGTTTCGGCGCTTTCGCTGAGTTCTGCGCCCAAACCCATCCAATAATTGATCCTCTCTCCATTCACCATACAATCTTGCGAAGCGCTAAAGGGATTGTACCAGCCGAGCATCTCGAGATACTTTCCGTCGCGGGGATTGCGAATATCGGTTACCACCAAGCGATAGGTTTGTCGATTTTTGCGACCTTGTTGTCGCAAACGAATTTTTAGCATAAATCACTCTCCAACCATTATTTGTCCCAAGGCATCTTGCCTGGAAAAGGGAGCTTGCCTCCTTTCTTTTCCATCTGATGTTTTAATTGGGGCATTTCTTTACAAAACTGTTTAATTCTTTTAAAACCTTTCACCATGCGATTGACATCGTCGACCTTGGTACCGCTTCCATCGGCAATGCGACGGCGACGGCTGGGAACCAGCTCCACTTTTTCGCGCCTTTCTTCTAGAGTCATAGAGCAAATCATCGCTTCCAGTTTGTGGAATTCCTTTTCATCAATATCCATCGTATCCAAGCCTGACATGCCTGGAAGCATTTTCAATAGTCCTTTAAAGGAGCCCATTTTCTTCATCATGCTCATCTGTTTAAGATAATCATCATAAGTAAAGGTCGCCTTTAAGATCTTTTTCTCGAGCTCTTCGCTTTCTTTTTCATCGATGTTCTCTTTGGCCTTGCGTACCAGATTGATGATATCGCCCATTCCCAAAATGCGGTCTGCCATAGACTGGGGATTGAAGAGCTGCAGATCTTCAACCTTCTCTCCAATGCCTTCAAATTTTAAAGGCTTCTTCGTAACCTCGCATATGGAGATAGCAGCTCCCGCACGCGCGCTTCCATCCAGCATTGTCAAGATGGTGCCGCTGATTGCGATGCGCTGATCAAATTCCTGAGCGGTTTTAACAGCGTCCTGGCCGGTTGCCGCACTGGCCACAAATAGGATTTCCTGAGGATCGAGCGCCTGCTTTAAGCGCTCAAGCTCTTGCATCAATTGCTCATCAATATGCAAACGACCTGCTGTGTCGACGATGAGCACATCATACCCATCTCTCTTGGCTTGAGCCAATGCCTCTTTGGCCACGCGCACCGGATCTTTTTCTCCCGTCAGGGAGAAAACAGGCACCGAAATGCTGCCGCCAAGAGTTTTTAATTGCTCGATTGCCGCGGGGCGCTGCAAATCACACGCTGCGAGCAAAACGCGCTTATTATGCGGCTTTTTTTGAAGATAAGCGGCAAGCTTGGCGCAATGGGTCGTCTTTCCCGAACCTTGAAGGCCACAAAGAAGAATGATCGCGGGACTCGCCTTTAGCTCCAACGCAGCTTCTTTTGATCCCATAAGAAGCATGAGCTCTTCATGGACGACCTTGATAAACTGCTGTCCTGGATCTACCGATTTGATGACGGCATCGCCGATAGCCTTTTCCTTAACGCGCTTTACAAAGTGACTTGCGACGGCATAATTTACGTCCGCGTCTAAAAGAGCGAGCCTCACCTGACGCACCGCGTCGGCAATATTGTCTTCGGTCAGGGCCTTTTTCCCCATTAGACCGGAAAACATTTCTTGAAATTTCTCTGTAAGTACACCAAACATGGAAAATTGTTTTTAATAATTGTTAAATAGGATAAGGGTAATTTCATTCAAATTCAAGGAAAAAGAAACGCTCATGCCCTGCCCAATCCTTATCGATGGAAATGCGTCGCCAATGCGGAGCAGAAAACAGTTTGCGCACGGCATCTGCTTGCTTATAGCCGATTTCGAAAAAAAGCTTAGCGCCGCTATGCAAATAGCTAGGCAGCTCCGCACTCAATCTCTGGTAAAAGAGAAGGCCATCCTCTCCGGCTATAAGAGCTTCTTTAGGTTCAAAATCGCGCACGCTGCTCTCTAAATCTCTATATTCATTATTTGAAACATAAGGAGGATTGCAAAAGATAACATCGGCCTTGCGCAAGGCAAAAGAAGCGAGCAAATCTCCTTGCAGCACCTCCACCCGCACCCCATTTTTCTGTGCATTATCCTGCGCAACACCAACGGCATTTACAGAAATATCGGAAAGGCTTACCTCTAGCTGAGGAAGGCACTTCTTTAATCCAATGCCCAAACAGCCCGATCCACTGCAGAGATCCCATGCGCTCTTTCCCTGCAAAGGATGCTGTTTGAGAAGGGCGCAAGCCTTGTCCAATAGAATTTCCGTTTCGGGACGCGGGATCAATACATCCTTTGTCACGCGAATGCGGCAGCCGTAAAATGCAACACTACCGAGCAAATACTCCAGAGGCTCTCCTTTGATCTTTCTCTTAACCAGCTCTCTTAAACCAGACAGCTCCTCTTCTTGCAAAGGCTGATCGAAATGCATGTACAATTCAATGCGGGAAAGGCCCAATACATGAGACAGCAGCTCTTCAGCCGTGCGGCGCGAGCGGGCGACCTTCTTTTCGTTAAAACACTGCACGGTCAATTGGAGAATTTCGCCTAAGTTCTTCATAACTAAACTTCGTCGAGCGCGGCTCTTTGTCCAATGGATTGCATCTTTTCTTTATAAAAATGCGCGACAAGGGCTTCTGTGATTTCGTCTAAATCGCCGTCCATGACGAGAGAGAGCTTGTAGAGAGTGAGATCTATTCGGTGATCGGTAACGCGATTTTGCGAAAAATTATAAGTGCGGATTCTCTCTGAGCGATCCCCCGTTCCCACTTGGGAAGAGCGAAGCGAAGACATCTCTTCTTCTGCCTTGCGCCGCTTCTCTTCCACAATCTTCGCAGAAAGAATTCGCAGCGCCTTTTCTTTGTTTTTATGCTGGCTCCTTTCCTCTTGGCAAGAGACAACTGTGCCCGTAGGGATATGCGTGATGCGCACAGCGGAATCAGTAACGTTGACATGCTGCCCGCCAGCTCCCGAAGCACGGTACGTATCTATTTTAAGGTCTCTTTCATCCAAAACGATTTTTTCATCTTCATCAGGCTCCAACAATGCCGCAACGGTGATCGCTGATGTGTGCACACGGCCTTGCGTTTCCGTTTTGGGAACTCTTTGGACGCGATGGGTTCCCGCCTCATACTGGAGAAGGCGATGCACGTTAGGCCCAGATAAGACCATGATATACTCTTTAAATCCTCCCAGCTCCGATGGAGTGCAGGAAAGTAGTTCGTATTTCCATCCCTTGCGGTCAGAATACTGCTTGTACATGCGTACGCAATCGCCGACAAACAAAGCGGCCTCATCACCTCCCGTTCCGGCCCGCACTTCCAAAATGATATTGCGACTGTCTCGGGGATCAGGGGGAACTAAAAGAGTTTCCAATTGCTGCCGTTCCTGAACGATCGCAAGCTCCAAAGAGGCGATCTCATCGCGGATCATCTGTTGGAACTCGAGATTTTTTTCTGTTTTGAGAAGATGCGTATTTTCTTCAAGCTGTTGCTGCAGAGAACTAAGGTGTTGCCATTTCTCAGCAACTTGTGAAAGATAAGCGTGCTCTTGCGCAAGCTCGCGATATCTCTTTTGATTCGAGAGCACATCCGCTTGCCCCATCAACTCTTCGACCTTCTCAAATCGCTTGAGAAGCTTGCGAATCTGCTCCTCCATTTAGCTGTCCTTAAGTAGCTTTCTTTCTTCCCTTTTTCGCCGCGCTTTTTTTCTTGGCCTCTTCTTTCTTTTCATCGGCAGCTTCTTTGCGCTCTATGACTTTGGCATAGCGCTTGACAAATTTATCCACGCGCCCTTCAGAGTCGATAAACTGCTTGCTCCCCGTAAAGAAAGGGTGAGAAGCTGAGGAAACGGGAACGCGGTAAACGGGGTACTCCTTTCCTTCAAACATCTCTTTTTCTTTAGGCTGAAGCGTGCTGCCACAAACAAATTTGTATCCTGTGGCGGAATCGACGAACAAAACTTCTTGATAGGACGGATGCCCTTCTTTTTTCATAATCGCACTCCTAAGTATATTTGACCTATAATATGGGAAAAAGTAAAACCCAACTTTAGATTAAAAACAAGAAAAAATAATCTATTCTATACTTGCAAGCTGGAGTCTTCTTTCCAACACAAATAAGCCATGCGCGCGGTAAGAATCCCCTCTAAAACTCCCTCTTCGTAGCGGAAGGGGGGATGGTTTTCGAGCTGCGGAAAATCATTGGGCTGCAAAAGATCGTCTTCTGTAATGTTAGGTATAATCCTCTTTGCGTAGAGTAATAATTTTTTTCGCTGGGCCGCAACTAATTCATTGAAAAGATTTTCCAACATTTTTTACCTCCCTTGAGTTCTTCTCTTGCGGAAAAAGCTGCGCATGAGTTCGCTCGCTTCTTTCTCGAGCACTCCTTTGCGCACTTGAACGCGATGAATGGGATGGACGGCGTCGAGCATGTTAATCCAGCTTCCATGTGCCCCGCAGCGCAAGTCAGGCGCAGCCCAGACCAAAACAGACAAGCGGCAATGAATCATAGCTCCGGCGCACATAGGGCAAGGCTCTAAAGTAGAATACATGGTGGCATTGGCCAAGCGCCAATTGCCTATTGCTTTTGCGCCCTGTTGCAAACAGAGAATTTCCGCGTGCTGTGTCCCATCGCCCTGCAATTCTACACAGTTATGCGCACGCGCTACGATGTTATCGCCCACGACCAGCACAGCCCCCACAGGGACCTCTTCTTTTTCAAACGCCAAGCGCGCTTGGCAAAGCGCCTCGCTCATAAATTTTTCATCCCTATCCTTCATCTCAATAAGTTTATACACAGAGAGTGTTTAGAACAATCATCGAAAATATTTTCATTCACATGCGTATTTTCCCTTCTGAAAATAGCTGCAAAAACGATTTTAGAGTTGATCTCATTGCTGGGGTTAAGTTATAATAAAATCAATGTTTTAAAACTTAAAATTTGTCTTTCAATTTAAACTCTCAGTACGGGAGAATGTTTTAATGTCACTAGATAAGGGCACCAAAGAAGAAATAACGAAGAAATTCCAACTTCACGAGAAGGACACGGGATCAGCTGACGTTCAAATTGCTATTCTCACCGAAAGAATCGCGGAACTCACTGAACATTTAAAACTCGCTCCTAAAGACCACAGTTCGAGATTAGCTTTGTTAAAGCTCGTTGGCCAACGGCGAAAGCTGCTCGACTACTTAAACTCTACAGATACAAAACGTTATCAAAGCTTAATTGTGCGGCTCAATTTGCGCAAATAAATTATTTACGTTAATCCAGGTCCCTGCAAAATTTAAAAAACCGCTTAAACAAGCGGTTTTTTTATTTTACAACGGATCGCTCTAAGCTGAAAATATCTCTAAGGGTGATTGCAAAAAGCGCGGATTTAGCCGTCAAATTGGAGTTTTGCAATTACCTCTAATCTTTAGTTGTCGCTTTTTTTCCTTCCTGCTATAGTTTATCGCAATGTCAATTGGAGTAACTGAATGATTAAGTTTGATCGTAAAAAAATGTCTGTCTCTGTGGGTGGACGCGATATAATTTTTGAAACTGGAAAAATTGCACGCCAGGCCAATGGGTCAATCCTTGTGAGTTCCGGAGAGACCATTCTACTCGTCACAGCTTGCGCATCGGACTCCGCAGCGGAAGAGATTGACTTTCTCCCTTTACGCGTCGACTATCAGGAGAAATTTTCCTCTACGGGCAAAACACTCGGAGGATTTATCAAACGCGAAGGACGCCCCACAGAAAGAGAAATCCTCGTTTGCCGATTGATAGACAGGCCCATCCGACCCCTCTTTGAAGATGGCTATTACAACGAAGTACAGCTTTTGGCTTACGTCTATTCTTACGATGGAGTACATTCGCCTGAACCGCTTGCCATCTGCGGCGCTTCCGCAGCGCTTGTGATTTCCGATATCCCCTTAAGTAAACCGCTAGGCGCTGTGCGCGTGGGAATGATCAACGACGTCTTTGTCATCAACCCGACAATCGAAGAACAAAAAAAATCGCGGCTCGACCTTATACTCGCCGGTACAGAAGATGCTATTTTGATGATTGAGGGGTATTGCGACTTTCTCACTGAAGAGCAAATCCTCGCAGCTATTGAAGAAGGACACCAAGCAATCCGCATCATTTGCCAAGCGCTGTCGGACTGGCAAAAGGCAATCGGCAAGGAGAAAGCGAGAGACAGCATTCGCCACTTGCCCAAGCAGCTTTATGAAGAGATATTGGAAAGTACACAAGGCGAGCTTAACACGGCTCTGCGCATTAATGCCAAAAAAGAGCGCGAAGAGCGCGTAGACCAAATTTCTTCAGACCTTCTAGATAAATATCTCAAGCAGGATCCTCCAGCATATAATAAGACCACTATACTCGCCCTCTTCAAGAAAATCCAATCCGATATCTTGCGCAAGATGATCCTGGACGAGTCTTTCCGCAGCGACGGCAGGGCCTGCGATCAGGTGCGACCGATCGACATTGAAATGTCGCTTCTGCCCAGAACGCATGGAAGCGCTCTATTCACTAGAGGTGAAACGCAATCGATGGCCGTTTGTACGCTCGGCGGCGAGACCATGGCACAGCGCTCGGAAAATCTCGAGGGAGAAGTCAATGCGCGTTTTTATTTGCAGTATTTCTTTCCTCCTTTTTCTGTCGGCGAAGTGGGGCGAATGGGCGCACCAGGTCGACGTGAAATAGGACACGGCAAACTTGCCGAACGCTCGCTAGCCATGATCATTCCGCATGCCGAACACTTCCCATACGTCATCCGCTTAGAGTCCAATATAACGGAATCCAACGGGTCGTCTTCTATGGCATCTGTTTGCGGCGGCTGCCTGGCGCTGATGGACGCGGGAGTTCCGATACAACGACCTATCGCAGGCATTGCTATGGGACTTATTCTCGAAGGCGACAAGTACGCCATTCTTTCAGATATTCTCGGAGTAGAAGATGCCTTAGGGGATATGGACTTTAAAATCGCAGGCGATGCACACGGCATTAGCGCGTTCCAGCTCGACATCAAAGTCGAAGGCATCACTATGCAAATCATGCGGGTCGCCCTCTCTCAAGCCAAGCAGGGACGATTGCATATTTTGCAAAAGATGCTGGAAGTCTGTCCGAAGTCTAAGGCAGAGCTGTCTCCTCATGCGCCGCGCATTGAAACCATTAAAATTAAGCCAAGCAAAATTGGAGCCCTCATTGGACCTGCCGGCAAACAGATTCGCGCTATTATCGAAGAGACCGGAGTGCAAATTGACATTGACGATAGTGGCATTGTCAGTATCGCCTCGAACAATAGCGAAGCGATGAAGCGTGCAAAAGAATTGGTCTTGAACATTACAGGCGATGTCGAGATTGGCAAAATCTATAAAGGGCGCGTCGTGTCGATTGTCCCCTTTGGCTGTTTTGTGGAAATATTTGGCAAAGAAGGCTTATGCCACAT
Source organism: Rhabdochlamydiaceae bacterium (assembly GCA_036493355.1). Classification (GTDB taxonomy): domain Bacteria; phylum Chlamydiota; class Chlamydiia; order Chlamydiales; family Rhabdochlamydiaceae; genus JABDFI01. The sequence goes on along the minus strand of DASXPV010000054.1, from coordinate 2,998 downwards.
CTCCGAGCTTTCTCATACACGGGTTCAAAACGTACAAGATGTAGTGAAAGAAGGACAGATGATCGAAGTCAAAGTAATAGACATAAATGACCGAGGTCAAATCAAGCTATCCCACAAAGCGCTACTCCCCACTCCTGCAAGAGTCTAAAAATGGTGTAATAACGACCCTGTTAAAATCTGAAAGAGTACTGCAACCAACTTTTTATGCCACATCTCCGAGCTTTCCCATACACGAGTCCAAAACGTACAAGATGTAGTGAAAGAAGGCCAAATGATCGAAGTCAAGGTGCTAGACATAAACGACCGAGGCCAAATCAAGCTATCCCACAAAGCACTACTTCTCACACCCGCAAGAGTCTAAAAATGGTTATACCATTCGCAAAAAATTTTTTGCGAATGGTATTATACTAAGAGCGAAAACTGATGATAAATCGGCGATCGCAATCGTCGGTTTGGCGCAGTCCAATGTCGTGATAGCAAGATGCAAGTGAAGATGAAAAATTTTCTGCAAAGCCTAGGTACAAAGTGGCATGGCATGTTAGTTGGTTGGGGATGGTTTTTTCGTATGCCATCTTTGCTCTTTTCGGACTGGATACAGGTTATGAAAAGATAGCAAAAAGTTATGAGAAGGGAAGACCTGAATATCCTGAAGAAGCTGTTCAGAGTTTGGCCAGTGCATTGTTAAAATCTAAAAGAGTACTGCAAATACCCTGAGTTGTCCCTATATGAATTGGAGAATTTTCCTTGATAAAACAAGGAAAGAGTTTTAGTGAGTGCACTAGCACTAAATCCTAGGGCAACGCCGGCTAATGTTCTTGAAGGGTATAGTCCAGATACGCTGAAGTCACATCCACACTCAAAAGATGCTTTTTCTTTTTGACCTTTAAAACGGCTTTCGCGAATAACGCTGAGCTTTAAAAAAGGAGTAAATGATTTTGTAGCCCGACCAAAACAGTGAGACAAATCAACGCCTGCTTCACTCGATAAAAGGTCTGCATTTTTAGCTTTTACTTTTAAATTCAAACTTTCAGCGCCATGTTCATGAAAAAAATTTTCATGGACATAAAAGTAATCACATCCAATGAATGGAGAAAAAGTGACATAACGGCAACCATAATTAAACCCTGCTTTTAAATGGCCAGAACCTTCTATGCCATTGTGATGGCCTTTAGCAGTTTCTTTAATGGCTGTAATACCAGTTCCAAATTCGATATTTCGATAAGTAGAATAGAAGCTATATCCCCCAATTAAAGAGCCTTGCATATAAGCGTGAGAAGATGCCCACCGACCATATATTGTCCCATATCCCCCCTGAATATCGGCTTTCCCGCGCTTGTGCGACCAATGCATATGAGTTTGAGTATAACCCATTCCTCCGCCCAGAAGAGATTTTTTGCCAAAATTAGAGTCTAGTCCTAAGAAAATTCCTGGAGAATTAGCACTAAATCCTGGTTCTTCGCGGTGATTATTTTGCTTAGTATGCGCACCAAGAGCTGTTAGCCATAAAGTTAAATTCCGATTCTTTTTAGTGTTTATTTGGTTATTTTCAACGTCAGTATTTATTTGGTTATTTTCAACGCCAGTATTTATTTGGTTATTTTCAACGTCAGTATTTATTTGGTTATTTTCAACGTCATTTTTTGGAGAGTTGTCACAGCAACAAGAATACAGATGGGTTTCCATACGGTTGTATAGAGTATTTCTTAAATAAGAAAGATCATTTTCTTGTATAACCGCAAGAGAGGTAAAGGCAGAGGGTTGCATTTGTAGAAGAGCTTCTTTGAGTGCTTTTTCTGTGGGAATAGTGCGTAGCGACGAAATGACATCTAATTGGTTGCTACAAGGAGTAGCAGCGAGCCTATCGAGGCATTTGGCTACAGCTCCTGCGTTCCCTCCGGAAATAATACTATTAAAAGGAATGATAGAGAGCTCTAATAAGACATCCAAAGGTGTGTACACAACACTGCCTGCAAAAGTGGGCAATGGGCTTGTCACAGAAGAAAAAGTTCCAGTCACTCCTCCTGTTGTTTGCACGATTGTATATAGAAAAGTCGAAGGATAAGATCCCATTTCTGGAAGAATATTTAAACTAGCACCAGGTTGAATAACTAAAGTACCTACAATATCGACTAAATCAGCTGTGATCGGATTGAGCTCGATTTCCAGTGTGGAACCAGCCGTCAAAGTCTCTGCGCCTATAAAATGAATAATGCCAATGTTATTTCCAGGAGCAAGTACTCCGCTAATGGAGCTGTCTTTAGAGATTATCCCCGTACCCTGTAATGTTGCACCCGGAGAAACAACCAGTGTCCCTGCCCCACTTAATGATCCATTAACTGCCAAGGATCCACTACTTACTGTTGTTATTCCTCCCACTGAGTTTATGTTAGAGAGAATAACTGTTCCAGATCCTTGCTTTATAAGGGCTCCTGTGCCATTGATTTGATCGCTATAAGTTCCTGTGGTTATTTGATCAAATACAAGGGTTGCATCATCTGTGATATTTCCTTGTAGACTTGATGTATCTCCTTGCAATGTTCCCATATTTATTAAGGTACCTCCTGAATAGGTGTTGGCACCTGTCAATACAAGGGTTCCTAAGCCTGTTTTATTAAGACCACCATTGCTGATGATTCCACTAATAATCATGTCACTAGACGCAGTCCCATCGTCAATATCAAAAATTGTTACATTAGTTCCCAGATCGATGGTCCCACTAATTGTTGCTGTCCCATTATTAAAGGCATCGAACCTGATCGCACCCCCGTTTGTTAAAGCTATAGGCCCTGCTATATTTGTATCTCGCATAGAAAGAGCGGTACCTGCACTCGCTAAGCTCAGCACAGCTCCGCCTTGTGTCAGCGTTCCTCCATTGAAAATCAATTCCGAAATCGTTTCTGCGTTACTTTGTAAATCCCACGTGCTACTTAAAATGGTAACTGTAGAAGTATTGGAGATTTGATCAGCAGCCCCCAAAAGTAAACTACCCCCATTAATA